>JBIJCH010000153.1:0-5621 GCA_044344815.1 Flavobacteriales bacterium
GGTTCCAAGCCGGGCGGATGAAGACAGGCACCCCTCCCCGCGTGGACGGACGAAGCTTGGACCACTCCCAAATGGAGGAACAGCCCGGAGACGAAGCCCCCGGCAAGTTCAGCTTCTCCCCGAGCACCCGTCCACTTGCCAAGCAACTGAGCTGCTGGATGACCTATACGAGCCCCGAGGTGCACGACATCCTGCGCACCGGGTTCGACCGCAGCCCGATGTTCAACGGCCGGATCAGGGGCCTGGGGCCGCGGTATTGTCCGAGCATCGAGGACAAGATCGACCGGTTCGCCGACAAGGACCGACACCAGGTTTTCGTGGAGCCGGAGGGATGGGACACCGTGGAGACCTACATCAATGGGTTCAGCACAAGCCTGCCGGAGGAGGTGCAGCTCGCAGCCCTTCGCAAGATCCCAGGTTTCGCGAACGCCCGCATGTTCAGGCCCGGCTACGCCGTGGAATACGACTACTTCCCACCCACTCAGCTCAAGCACACGCTTGAGACCAAGCTGGTCGACAACCTGTACTTCGCCGGCCAGATCAACGGCACCACAGGCTACGAGGAGGCCGCGTGCCAGGGGCTCATGGCCGGCATCAATGCCAGCCTCAAAACCCAGGAAAGGGAACCCTTCATTCTTGCTCGCGACGAGGCCTACATCGGGGTCCTGATAGACGACCTGATCACCAAAGGCACCGAGGAACCCTACCGCATGTTCACCAGCCGGGCCGAATTCCGGATCCTCCTACGCCAGGACAACGCCGATATCAGGCTGACCCCGAAAGCACATGCCCTGGGGCTCGCAAGTGACGAGCGGATGGAGCGTGCGCAACGAAAACAGGCACATGTGGCAGAATTCGTAGCCATCATGCAAAGCGAAAGCGTGAGCCCGGAGATCGCCAACGAAGTGATCGTTCCACGTGGAACATCCCCCGTGAAACAAAAGGTGCGCGTTTACGACCTGCTGCTCCGCCCTCAAATCGACCTGGCCACCCTCCTGCCCATAGCACCGAACTCAAGCTCCCTGCTCGAACGCACGAACGACCTCAGCAGCGAGGTCATTGAACAAGTAGAGATCGACGCGAAGTACGAAGGATACCTCAGCAAGGAACGGGAGCTCGCCGAACGGATTACCCGCCTTGATGACGTTCCCTTGGACCAGGATACCGACTACCACAAACTCACCTCACTCAGCATCGAGGCCCGACAGAAACTGGACAAGATCCGACCCAACACACTCGGTCAAGCATCCCGCATCAGCGGAGTGTCACCAGCCGACCTGAGCGTGTTGATGGTGTATCTCGGACGCTGACACCAAACCGATCGTTCCACGTGGAACATACCGTACTTGAAACCCTCAAGGCCTGCAGCATCTGCGGCGGAGCGCCACTTCATAAGGCGATCGAAGCGATCGACCATACCGTGAGCCACGAGCGGTTCAGCATAGCCGAATGCCCGAACTGCCAGGCCTGGTTCACCAGCCCCAGACCGGACGAAAAGAGCATAGGGGCATACTACGCATCAGAGAAGTACATATCGCACACCAATGCCGGGCGGTCATTGCAAGACCGGCTCTACCAGTTCGTAAGGCGCCAAGCCTTGCGCGGAAAGCGGAGACTCATTTCGCGCTACCGTAGCAACGGAAAACTCCTGGACGTAGGCTGTGGCACAGGCCAATTCCTGGGCCACATGAAAACCCATGGCTACCTCGTCACCGGGATGGAGCCCGATACCGGCGCCAGGCAGAACGCCATCGCCGACCACGCCATCGAAGTTCTTCCTGCCCTGGAAGCCATTCCTTCCGCTGAACAGTTCCAGCTGGTTACAATGTGGCACGTACTGGAACACGTGCCCGACCTGCGGCGCACCCTGAACAAGCTGTACGGCGTCATAGCGGACCGCGGCCACCTGTTCATCGCAGTGCCCGACCGAGAGAGCTGGGACGCGGCATACTATGGCGCCAACTGGGCGGCCTACGATGTCCCAAGACACCTCAACCACCTGAGAAAGAAGGACTTGGCGCGCCTCCTCCATGAACATGGGTTCTCCCTGCTCAAGGTCGAGCGCATGTGGTTCGACGCCCCCTACATAGCCCTGCTCAGCGAGCAATATCAAGGCGCAAGCATGCCCATGGCCATGTTCAAGGGAGCCGCCATCGGCACTTGGTCCAACCTGCGATCCCTGGTCTCGGAACGCCCAACCTCCAGCTCGCTCTACATCGCCCAAAAGCAGGAACCCTGAATAAGGGTGTTTTTATGCGCTCAGCGCCCCGAAGTGGCGCTGTATGGTACCAGACCCCTTCCGGCGCGAGAAGATTGACCAGCGATGTCTTTTGGGCCGCCTCGCATTCCTTTGATTATCAACGCATTACACCTTGACGGGTGTCAGCCCTCCTGAAAGGCGGCTGGAATCGGCCAAGTGGCACCAACTGCCCATCCGTCCAGTTCTTGACCGCTCTACCTTTGCGGCCCCATTCCCCGAACATGAGCACCACCCTCACCTCATCATCGCAGCGCCTTTCCCAAACGTTGAAGAACCTCGGGGTCGAGGAGACCAACAGCGGCATCTCCACAGGAGGAACGTGGTTGAAAGGGGAGGGCGCCATTCTGGAAAGCTACAGCCCCGTCGACGGTTCGCTGATCGGGGCCGTGCGTTCAGCGAGCAAGGCCGAATACGAAGCGGTGATCGCGACCGCCCAACGGGGCTTTCAGGAGTGGCGCAACTGGCCCGCTCCCAAGCGTGGAGAGGTGGTACGCCAACTGGGCGAGGAGCTCCGCAAGCACAAGGCCGAACTCGGCAAGCTGGTGAGCTATGAAATGGGCAAGAGCTACCAGGAAGGCCTGGGAGAGGTGCAGGAGATGATCGACATCTGTGACTTCGCGGTGGGGCTGAGCCGGCAGCTGCATGGCCTCACCATGCACAGCGAACGTCCGGAACACCGGATGTACGAGCAATGGCATCCCTATGGGCTCGTGGGGATCATCACCGCCTTCAATTTCCCGGTGGCCGTGTGGAGCTGGAACACCGCGCTGGCGTGGGTCTGCGGCGATGTCACCCTCTGGAAGCCGAGCGAGAAGACCCCGCTGTGCAGCATCGCCTGCCAGCATATCACCGCCGAGGTGTTCAAGCGCAACGGTGTGCCCGAGGGCGTGAGCTGCATCATCAACGGCGGGCGCGAAGTGGGGGAGTGGATGAGCCACGACACCCGCGTCCCCTTGGTGAGCGCCACCGGAAGCACGCGCATGGGCAGGGCCGTGGGCGCTGCGGTTGGCGAGCGCTTGGGCCGTTCCCTGCTGGAGCTGGGCGGCAACAACGCGATCATCATCAGCGACAAGGCCGACCTGGACATGTCCCTCATCGGCTGCGTGTTCGGGGCCGTGGGAACGGCAGGACAGCGTTGCACAAGCACCCGCCGGCTGATCATCCATGACAAGGTCTACGAGGCCTTCATGCAGAAACTGGTGAAGGCCTATGGGCAGCTGCGCATCGGTGATCCCTTGAACGAGCAGAACCACGTGGGTCCGCTGATCGACAGGGCCGCCGTGGACTTGTACCTGAAGGCCCTCGAGGCCTCGAAGGCCCAGGGCGGCAAGCTGGCCGTGGAAGGTGGCGTGCTGAGCGGCACCGGTTACGAGAGCGGCTGCTACGTGAAGCCCGCCGTGGTGGAGGCCACCCCGGACATGGCCATCGTGCAGGAGGAGACCTTCGCGCCGATCCTGTACCTGCTGCGCTACAGCGGTGACATCGACGAGGCCGTGGCCATCCAGAACAACGTGAAACAAGGCCTTAGCAGCGCGATCATGACGCTGGACCTGCGCGAGGCCGAGCGCTTCCTGAGCGCCGCTGGCAGCGATTGCGGCATCGCCAACGTGAACATCGGCACCAGCGGGGCCGAGATCGGGGGTGCTTTCGGTGGCGAGAAGGAGACCGGCGGCGGCCGGGAGAGCGGCAGCGACGCCTGGAAGGCATACATGCGCCGGCAGACGAACACCATCAACTACGGCACCAAGCTCCCGCTCGCACAAGGCATCACGTTCGATCTGTAGGGCCTTGGGATCACCCGGGTCCGCCTCCTGCGGGCGGCGTTCGGGTCGTTCCCGCGAATACCTTGTGCCCCATGCGCGCCCTCGTCGCATGCCTCCTCACGTTCCTTCTGGCCGGTTGTGGCGCTGTCACCGCACCCGCCCCGGAGACCTCCGCCACGCTGCGTGATGGGCCTTGGCGCATGGTGCTCGACATCCATGGCCGCCAGTTGCCCGTGCTTTTCGATGTTCACGCGGACAGTTCCGGGGTCATCGGCCTCACCATCCACAACGGCAAGGAGCGGATCGAGGTGAGCGAAGTGGACCTCGACGGCGATTCCGTGAGGGTCCGCATGCCCTTGTTCGATGCGGAACTGCTGGCGGTACGCCAGGGGGACAGCACCCTTACGGGGGTGTGCTGGAACCACGTGCGCCGGCCCGGCGAGGACCGCATCCCCTTCGTGGCCCGCGCCGGGGGGGCGCACCGCTTCAACGCCTCCGCCCCGGCGGGCGATGTGGGCGGGCATTGGGAGGCTCATTTCAGCCTGGGCACCCCCGATGGCTATGCCGCACTTGGCCTGTTCCACCAAGGGAGCGATGGTCGGGTAACGGGCACCTTCGGGACGGAGACCGGGGATTACCGCTTTCTGGAGGGAGTGCTGGACGGCGACACGCTTCGGCTGTCGTCCTTCAATGGGTCCCAGGCCTTCCTCTTCACCGCCGTGCTACGCAATGATTCGCTGCAAGGGCTCTTCTCCAGCGGCATCCACTGGTCGGAGCCCTGGTCGGCCGTACGCAACCCTTCCTTCCGCCTGCGGAACCCCGATTCCCTCACCGTGCTCAAGGAGGGCCACGACATGGTGCACCTGCGTTTCCCGGGGCTTGATGGCGATACCATCTCCACCACCGATGAGCGCTACCACGGCAAGCCCCTCCTGGTGCAGATCATGGGAAGCTGGTGTGCCAATTGCGTGGATGAAACGGTGCTGCTGGACGAACTCTACGAACGGTACCAGGATGACGGCCTGGAGGTGATCGCCGTGGCGTTCGAGAAGCAGACGGACCGGCAGCGCGCGCTGGCGGGCCTGGAACGCTTCAAGCGCACGCTCGATGTGGACTACCCGATCCTTTTCGCCGGTGCGGCCTCCAAGGAGAACACGCGCTCACAGCTGCCGTTCCTGGAGCATGTGATGAGCTACCCCACCTGCATTTTCATCGACCGGTCGGGCAAGGTGCGGAAGATCCATACCGGCTTCTACGGCCCCGGCACAGGCCCTTATTACGAGGCGTTCAAGCGTGATCTGGAGGCCTTCGTGCAGCAGTTGGTCGCCGATGACGGCGGGCTGACGGCACAGCGCTGACCACGGTCATTCACTTTCGACCGGCTTGTCCACCAGGATCCGTTCGTCCCGGTTCGCCAGTTCCCAGGCCGTGGCGAAGACCAGGCGGGCCCGCTGTTCCAGGAGGTCGAAGCGGATGCGCTCCACCTCGTCGCCCGGCTGGTGGTAATCCTCATGCACGCCGCTGAAATAGAAGATGACCGGCACCCCCTTGCGAGCGAAATTGTAGTGGTCGCTGCGGTAATAGAACCGGTTGGGGTC
>JBIJCH010000102.1:0-7062 GCA_044344815.1 Flavobacteriales bacterium
TGAGCTTGCGTGCGCGCTGTCCACCCGGCCGATCATGTCGATGTTGAGGTCGGCGATGGTGTTCTCCAGGGGGAACACGGGGTTCTCGCCGTAATACTGCGAGCCGAGCAGGCCCTTCTCCTCACCGCTCACCGGCATGAAGAGCACGCTGCGCCGCGGGCCGTGGCCTTCGTTCCGGGCGCGCACGAAGGCTTCCGCCATTTCGAGCAGGGCGACCGTACCGGAGCCATCATCATCCGCACCGTTGTACACCTCACCACCGTCCACACCGATGTGATCGTAGTGCGCGGTCACCACCACCAGCTCATCCTTGAGGTCCGTTCCCTGCACATAGCCGAGCACGTTCTCCGACCGTAGCTGCCTGACCTGCGGGCGATGCTCGAGGGACAGCGTGCAGGGGATCGACCGCCCGACCCGCTTCATCCGCAACGCCTGTTTCCAGCGCAGGCCACCACGGGCCAGGATACGCTCCGCCACCGACCGGTCAACGATGATCAACTGGAGCCCTTTGGCCGGCTCCTTCCGTTCTGCATCGTCCTTCAGGCTCATGCGCTCCCCGGACAGGTAATGGCCCAGCTCCTTCATGAGCCCTGGAGCGTCCGGAGTGGCATAGATCAACAGGGATGCCCCTGCCGAACGTGCAGCGGCCGTGCAACGCGAAGTGGCACTGAAGAAGCTGCTCACGCGGTCCTGCTCCTTGTCGGCACCGGGGTCGACCACGAGCACCGCGCGACCCTTCACATCCAGAGCACCGTAGGCCTCCGGGCCTCCCCTCCCCACGACAATGATCTCCTGATGCACTGTATCACGTGTCACCCGTTGATTCAGGTGGAACTGGTCCTGCAGGAAGGTCGTTGGGGTGCCATCCACAACCAAGCGCAACGCACCGGGGGCCAACACCTCCAGGTCGAAGGGCTGCTCATAGCCGGGCTCCAGCAAGCCCTTGGCCTGCCAATCCGGTACGGGCGGTATGCCCATGTCCTGGAAGGCGGTGCGCAGGTAGATCGCGGCCATCTTCTGGCCCTTCAGCCCCGTCTCACGTCCTTCATACGCATCGCTGGCGATCACCTCCAGGTGCCGTCGAAGGTCGTGCTGGCTGATGGTGCGCAGGTAATGCCCGATGAGCGTATCGGACTGAGCCGACAGTGCGGTGCCGCAGCACACGAACAGGCCTATGGCCGCGCGGCGCAGGATGGAGCTCATGGTGTGAAGTGGATCAGTCCTGGGCCGTTTCGATCAAAGCCACACGGCGGGCATGCCTGCCACCCTCGAAGCGAGCGGCCAGGAAACGGTCCACGATGCGCAGGGCGAGGTCCTCTGGTATGAAACGGGCGGGCAGGGCCAGCATGTTCGCATCGTTGTGCTCGCGTGCCAAAGCCGCCACCTCCTCGTTCCATGCCAGCGCACTGCGCACGCCGGCATGCTTGTTGGCCGTGATGTTGACCCCGTTCCCGCTACCACAGATCACAATGCCCAGTTCAGCACCACCTTCGGCCACGGTCTGCGCCACGGCATGGGCGAACTCGGGATAATCCACACTGTCGCGGACATGCGTCCCCTTGTCCATCACCTCATGGCCTGCCGCCTTCAGGTGTTCCTTCACCGTGTGTTTCAGGTCGATGCCGGCATGATCGCTGCCAATGGTGATGCGCATGGGCCGGGGGGCTTGGTATCCAATGGTTTCAGTGCCGCAAAGATACCCTCGTGCGGGATCCAACGATCGGATCGTTGATCATCGGATCATCCCGTGCATAACTCCGGATGAATAGTTGGCAGATGGATCGGGGTGAGCGCGTATGATCGAACGGTCGATCCCTGCAAGGATCCTGCATCACCAAGTTCGAACGTGGATCGAACGATCAGCAGCCCCTCGCAACACCCGGGTTCTTTCGACACCATCCCAAGGACCTTGTTGCCCACGATCGTGAGATCGACCCTGTAAAGACCGACAGGTCATGCTGTAACACGTACCGCAAGGGTACCTGCGATCGTTGACAAGGGGTTGAGTACTTTTGATAACCCACAATGTCAAGCATCCTCCGGGCGGATCATCCACATGATCAACAGCCCATCTATCATCAACAATACATTTTAAAGAAGATCATTCAATGCATGTGCTGTGTGTTGTTCCTGATGCCAGGACGCACATCGGCCCAGGGCGAGGATGGTTTCAAGCAGTATTTTCACCCCAACGGAAAGGTGGCCAGCGAGGGCTACCTCGTCAACGGAAAGCCTGAGGGGGCATGGAAGACCTACTACGACACCGGTGTGCTGCGCAGCGAAGGCACACGCACGCGCTTCGAGCTCGACAGCACGTGGCGGTTCTACGCACCGGATGGCCGCCTCGAATCGACGGTGGCCTACCAGGACGGTCGCAAGAACGGTCCCCTGCGACGCTATGACGAGCAGGGAGCCCTGCTGGTGGAGGAGCTCTATGCCGCCGATGTTCGCCAGGGTGAAACACGCCATTTCCATCCCGGCGGGGCCGTGCACAAGGTGGTCCCCTTCAAGGACGGACGTGAGGACGGACGTGCGCTCGAGTACGATGCCGATGGGCGTTTGATCACCATCCTGGTGTACCGCGCCGGCGTGCTTCAACGACGCGAGGAGATCAATCGCAGGGATGCCAGCGGGGCCCGCCAGGGGCCCTGGAAGGAGTTCCATCCGAACGGCAAGGTGAAGAGGGAGGGCTCCTTCGTGGACGACAAGCGTCAGGGCATCTTCAAGGAGTACGACGCCAATGGCAGCCTGAAGAACATGGTGAAGTACGACCAGGACCAGGTGCAGGAGGGCGCCCAGGAGACGATGATGCTGCAGCTACGCAACACCTACCATCCGAACGGTCGGGTGAGCAGTGTGGGCAGCTATTCCAAGGAGGGTCGCAAGGAGGGCCTGTTCAGGCAGTACGATGAGCAGGGCCGTGTCGTTTCGGCCGCCATCTACCAGGGTGACCGTCTGGTATCACAGGGATCGGTGAACGAATCGGGCGCCCTGGAGGGGCCATGGACCGAGTTCTATGCCACGGGAGAGAAGCGTGCCGAGGGTTCCTACAAGGCGGGGAAGCGTGAGGGTGATTGGACCTATTTCCACCGCAGCGGGCCTGTTGAGCAGAAGGGCAAGTATCAGAACGGCCTGGCCCAGGGGCTTTGGGTATGGTTCTACGAGAACGGAGCGCGCCACCGCGAGGAGAACTACAGGAAGGGCAGGGAGGACGGCGCCTCTGTGGAGTATGATGAGCAGGGGGAGGTGATCACGCAAGGGGAGTACATCGATGGCCTGCGTGATGGTGCGTGGACCTATCACGTGGGTGACCACAAGGAGGAGGGGAGTTACAAGGATGGCCTCAAGGACGGCTCTTGGGTGCACACTTATGACAACGGTCGCAAGAGCTTCGTGGGGTCGTTCGTGAACGGGGAGCCCGAAGGAAGGCACCGCTGGTACTGGCCGAACGGCAACCTGATGGAGGAGGGCAAGTACACGATGGGTCTGCGTCAGGGTGATTGGCTGCAGTACGATGTGAACGGCAACCTGTTGATGACCACGCGTTACAAGGATGGCCGTGAAATGCGCATCGACGGAGAGCGGCTTCCTCCGCCGTATGAACCGGGTGGTCCACCCGAATAGGCCCAGGCCGGTCGATCAACCCACGTTCAGGCCATGGGCAGTGAAGGCATGCAAGGATCAACGCGGGAGCGCGCCAAAGGACCCCTGGACACCATTGACAGGTCCTACCTGCGGTTGATGGATCATGTGCGGGACGGTGTGCTGCTCCTGCAGGAGGGCATCGTGGTGCGCGCCAACGAAGCGGCGCGGCAGATGCTTCACCAGGATACGCTCACGGGCCGTTCCCTGGCAGACCTTTTCGCCGATGGTTCACGGCCCGTCCTGGAGATGGCCATCGCCAGTAGTGGTGACGATCCGATAGGTCCATTGCCCTTGCTGACCGTGGCTGGTCGGGTGGATGTGAATGTGGTGCGGATCCCCTTGCAGGACACAGTGCTGCATCAGGTGATGCTGCATGAACATGGACCGGTGCACAGCCTGAACGAGGCGCGCACCCGTTCGCGCATGGCCGAGGAGGTGAATCAGGTCCTGCGGCAGGAGATCGCGCAGCACCGTCGCACCCAGGATCAACTGCGTCAGAGCAGGCGGTTCGCCCGCAGCCTTGTGGACAGCTCCCTGGACATGATCATCGCGGTGGACCGCGAAGGCCGCATCACCGAGTTCAATCCCGCCGCCGTGGTGAAGTTCGGTCATGAAGCGGACGAGGTGCTGGGCCGGTCCGCCAGCATGCTCTACGCCGATGAGCGGGAGTATCTGCGCGTACAGTCAGAGCTCGACACGCATGGCGCGTTCGCCGGAGAGGTGCTCAACAAGGACGGCGATGGACGCGCGTTCACCTGCTTCCTGGCCGCTTCCCGGCTCTACGACGAGGACGGAGGGCTTCTGGGCAGCATGGGTGTTAGCCGTGACATCACCCGCGCCAAGCTTGACGAGCAGGCCTTGAGAGCCAGCGAGGAACGCTACCGGGACCTGTTCGAGAACGCCACGGACCTGATCCAGAGCGTGGACATGCAAGGGCGTTTCCAATACGCCAATGCCATGTGGTTCCGCACCCTGGACCGCACACCGGACGAGCTTTCCGGCCTTTCCGTGGCCGAGGTGGTGCATGCCGATGACCTGGAGCGGTATAAGGCGTGGTGCGAGGAACTCCTCGCAGGTGCCGTCCCACGGCCCATCGCGGTGCGCTTCCTGGCGCGCGGAGGGCGTGTGGTGCACGTGGATGGCGGTGGTTCCGTCCGCACGGTGAACGGCGGTCCGGTGGCCATCCGCAGCATCTTCAGGGACGTCACTCCCATGATCGAGGCGCAGGCCGCCGCCCGCCGCCAGGAGGCCAAGTTGAGGGCCTTGTTCGAGAGCGGTGACCACCTGTTCTGGACGGTCGACCGCCGGATCGCGCTCACCAGTTTCAACCGGGGTTACGCGGACATGGTGGAACGGCTCCACGGGTCCCGTCCGGAGCTGAACACGGATCCGCAGAGGCCTCGAAAACAGTTCGCCAGCGACGGCTACCACGCGTTCTGGGATGCCAAGTACGCCGAAGCGTTCGCCGGAAAGGCCATCCGCTTCGAGACCGACCTGATCGATCGCCAGGGGGTCCGCGTGTGCAACGAAGTGTTCCTGAGCCCGGTGTTCGACGCGAGCGGCAAGGTGATCGAGGTCTTCGGCATCGGTCACGAGGTCACCGGGCACAAGGCCGCCGAGGACACCGTGCGCGCACAGGCCGCACGCCTGGCGGCCATCTTCAACAGCAGTGCCAACATGATGATATGGACGCTTGACCGCGACATGCGGATCACCGCGTTCAACGAGCATTTCCGGAGCTCGGCGCGCCAGGGCATGGACATCGATCTCGCCCTGGGCGACGATTTCATCGCCGGCATGATGGACCGTGTGGCCGACTTGCGCTACAAGCCCTTCGTGGAGCGCTACCAGGCAGCCCTGGCCGGGGAGCCCCAGCAGTTCGAGGTGGAGCTCCGCAACCGTGCGGGTAGGCCCCTTTGGGTGGAGAACTTCCTCAACCCGGTCCGGGTCAACGGCGAAGTGTTGGGGATCAGCTGCCTGGCCCACGGCATCACCGACAAGAAGGAGGCCCAGAAGAAGCTGCTGGAGAGCCTCCACGAGAAGGAGGTGCTGCTGAAGGAGGTGCACCACCGGGTGAAGAACAACCTGCAGATCATCAGCAGCATCCTCAACCTGCAGACCGGCTACGTCGGCGATGACCCCCGCATGCTGGAGCTGCTCCGCGACAGCCAGGGCCGCATCCGCAGCATGTCGTTCATCCACGAGAGCCTCTACCAGAACAAGAACTTCAGCAGCATCGACCTGGCCGGGTACATCGATGGCCTGAGCCGGAACCTGATGTTGAGCTACAGCCTTACGGGCAAGGTGGACCTGGTGAAGGACCTGGAGCCCGTCCAGCTCGGTCTTGACCAGGCGATCCCCTGCGGCCTCATCCTGAACGAGCTCATCAGCAACGCACTGAAACATGCCTTCCCGGATGGCCGGCAGGGCCTCATCTGGATCGGGCTGCGCACCAAGGGGCGCACAGTGACCATCCAGATCGCGGATGACGGAAGGGGCCTGCCTTCGGGTTTTGACGAGAAGCGTGATGCGAACCTGGGACTGGAGCTGGTGCACACGCTCATTGGCCAGCTCGACGGGCGCATCGAGCGCACAGCGGGCACCGGCGTGGCCTATTTGATTACTTTTGAACTACCCAAGTGACGCGGACATGGCGCAGACGAACGTTCTGGTCGTCGAGGACGAGAGCATTGTGAGCAAGGACATCCAGCACAGCCTGAAGAAGCTGGGCTACAACGTCGTGGGTGCCGCCGCCACGGGCGAGCAGGCCGTGAAGCTTGCGGTGGAGACCCAGCCGGACATCATCCTCATGGACATCATGCTCAAGGGGGAGATGAACGGCATCGAGGCCGCCACACAGATCCGCACCGAGACCAACATCCCCGTGATCTTCCTCACGGCCTACGCCGATGAGAGCACGCTGAACAAGGCCAAGGTGACCCAGCCCTACGGGTACATCATCAAGCCGTTCAAGGAGATCGACATCCATACGTCGATCGAGATGGCCCTCTACAAGCACAAGAAGGAGGCCGAGGTGTTGAAGGAGCGCGACCTGCTGTTCAACCTGGTGGAGAGCCAGGGCGCGACGAAGGACCTGCTCTTCGTGAAGAGCAACAGCAGGCTGGTGAAGCTCAAGATGAGCGACATCTATTACGTCGAGGCGCTCAAGGACTATGTGGTGATCAACACGCTCAACACGCGTTACACCATCCACAGCACCATGAAGGACATCGAGGCCAAGCTGCCCGAGAGCGAGTTCCTGCGGGTGCACCGCTCCTTCATCGTGCGCATCGACAAGATCGTGGCCATCGAGCAGCCCAACCTGATCCTGGAGAACGACAAGAAGGTCATTCCCATCGGAGGCAGCTACAAGGACGACCTGGCCAAGCGCCTGAACTTGGTCTGATCGGAGGCGGC
>JBIJCH010000313.1:0-3413 GCA_044344815.1 Flavobacteriales bacterium
CTGTGGGGGCGCATCATGATACGCCCATACATCATTCTTGCTCGTGCAGGATCTTGTGGCCGCCCTTCTTCAGGTACACGTCGCGCTTGAAGAGCTCCAGGTCGCTGGCCATCATCTCCTTCACCAGGGCCTTCAGGTCGTACTTGTGCTTCCAGCCGAGCTCGCGCATGGCCTTGCGGGGGTCGCCCTCCAGGTGGTCCACCTCGGCCGGACGGTAGTAGCGCTTGTCGATGGCCACGAGCACCTTGCCGGTCTTCCTGTCGTAGCCCTTCTCCTTCTCCCCCTTGCCCTTCCACTCGAGCTTGATGCCCACCTCGCCGAAGGCCAGGTCCACGAAGTGGCGCACGGTGTAGGTCCTGCCGGTGGCGAGCACGTAGTCATCGGGCTTCTTCGCCTGCAGCATCAGCCACATGCCCTCCACGTAGTCCTTGGCGTGGCCCCAGTCGCGCTTGGCGTCGAGGTTGCCGAGGTAGAGCGTGTCCTGCAGGCCCAGCTTGATCTTGGCCGCGGCGCGGGTGATCTTGCGGGTCACGAAGGTCTCGCCGCGCAGCGGGCTCTCGTGGTTGAATAGGATGCCATTGCATGCGAAGATGCCGTAGCTCTCGCGGTAGTTCTTGGTGATCCAGAAGCCGTACAGCTTGGCCACGCCATAGGGGCTGCGCGGGTGGAAGGGGGTCTCCTCGTTCTGCGCATGCGGCCGCACCCCGCCGTAGAGCTCGGAGGTGGAGGCCTGGTAGAACTTGGTCTTCTTCTCCATGCCAAGGATGCGGATGGCCTCCAGGAAGCGGAGCGTGCCGATGCCGTCGGCGTTGGCCGTGTACTCGGGCATCTCAAAGCTCACGTGCACGTGGCTCATGGCGGCGAGGTTGTAGATCTCGTCCGGCTGGACCTGCTGCACCAGGCGCAGGCAGTTCACGCTGTCGGTCAGGTCGCCGTAATGCAGGAAGAAGGGACGGCCCTTCTCGTGCATGTCGTGGTACAGGTGATCGATGCGGTCGGTGTTGAAGAGCGAGCTGCGGCGCTTCACGCCGTGCACCTCGTAGCCCTTGTTCAACAATAGCTCGCTCAGGTAGGCGCCGTCCTGGCCGGTGACACCGGTGATCAAGGCGACCTTGCGCTTCCTAGCGCCTTCCTTCTTGCTTTTCTTGGCCATGCTTCATGCGCCGTGCACCGGCGTGGGTATGTGGTCTGGTATGTTTCCGTTCAGTGGACGATGAACCAGGGGTTCACCAGGTCATGCTTGTTGTACCGCAGCACCTCACCGGTGGTGACATCCTCCAGCGAGCGTCCGGCCTCGTTGGCGATGGCATGGCCCGCGGCGGTGTCCCATTCCATGGTGGGGGCGTAGCGTGGATAGGCGTCGGCGGCACCCTCGGCCACCAGGGCGATCTTCAGCGCGCTGCCCATGCTGGTGAGGGCCACCTCGCCGTGCCGGGCGCGCATGCGCGCGATGAAGGCCTCGGTCTCGGGGCTCGCATGGCTGCGGCTGGCCACGATGGTGAAGGCCGTTCGGTCGTGCGGCAGGGGTAGTCGGGTGCTCATCCGGGCACGTTCATACGCGGTGATGCCCGTACGGGTTGCCGCATCGTCCTGGCGGTGGGCGCCGCCGCCCGCCCACGCGAAGTACAGCCGGCCGCTCACCGGCACGAAGAGCACGCCACCGATGGGCCGAGCCGACCCCAACGGACCGGCGGGCAGCGCATCGCGCTCCATCAACGCGATGTTCACGGTGAACTCGCCGTTCCGCTTGATGAACTCCTTGGTGCCGTCCAGCGGGTCAACCAGCCAGTATCGCCGCCAGGCCTGGCGCTCCGCTGGCGGCATCGCACGCCCCTCCTCGCTGAGCACCGGCAGCCCCGTGCGCTGCAATGCTCCCATGATGGCCAGGTGCGCGCGCCGGTCGGCCTCGGTGAGCGGCGAGCGGTCGTCCTTCAGTTCCACGTTGAAGGCACCAGCGTACACATCGAGGATCTCCGCACCCGCGGCGAACGCCGCGTCGATGGCCACGGTGATGAGCTCTTCCGGCAGGGTCACGGGTCAAAGCTACCCGCACGCCCAAGGCCCGTCTCCGGTGTGACGACCGGGTCTTCCACACCGGGCACGTGATAACCGTTGGTCAATGGCCGTACCGGCGGGCGTACTGGCGGTACAGCGCCTTCTGGTGGTCGTCCAGCTCGATGGCGCGCCCGTCGATGAAGGCGTGGGTGACGTTGTTGCCGCGCATGTCGAGCAGGTCGCCGGTGCTCACCACGAGCGTGGCGCTCTTGCCGGGCTCGAGGCTGCCATAGCGCGCGTCGATGCCCAGGATGCGCGCGGCATCGAGGGTGACGGCCTGCAGGGCGGCCTCGCGGTCGAGCCCGTGGGCGGCGGCGGTGCCGGTGGTGAAGGGCAGGTTGCGCGCGCCCATGCGCTCCATGTCGCCCGCGTACCCGAGGCAGAAGCGCACGCCCCGCTCCTTGAGCAGCGCGGGCAGGCGGTAGGGCAGGTCGATGTCCTCGTCGTCGCGCAGCGGCAGGCGGTGCACGCGCTCCAGCACCACGTCCACCTTGTTGTCGCGCAGCAGGTCGCTCACGCGCCAGGCATCATGCCCGCCCACGATCACCATGCGGCGCACGCCCATCTCGCGCATGAAGAGCACCGCCTCCTGGATCTCGCGCGTGCGGTCGGCGTGCACGTAGAGCGTGCGCTGCCCGTCGAACAGGCCCTTGAGCGCGGAGAGGCGCAGGTCCTCGACCCCGTTCGCCGGGCGCCAGGCGCGGGCGGCCCGGAACATCTCCCGCAGGCCGTCGATGGCGCGCTCGCGGCCGGCCTCGCCCTCGGCCACGGTGGCACCGGGCTCGGCCCACCAGCCGCGGCGCGTGAAGGCGGCCGGCCACACCAGGTGCACACCGTCGTCCGCACGCACCGTCGCGTCCTGCCAGTCCCAGGCATCGAGCTGCATCACGCTGCTGGTGCCGCTGAGCAGACCGCCGCGCGGGGTGGCCTGCACGAGCAGCACCCCGTTGGCGCGCACGGTGGGGATGATGCGCGAATCGACGTTGAAGGCCACACGCGTGCGCACCTCCGGCTCCAGCTCGCCGGTCTCATCGGCATCGGCGGTGGCGCGCACCTGGTCGACCTCCTGCAGACCCAGGGTGGTGTTGGCCAGGATGAGGCCCGGATACACGTGCGCGCCGCGCGCCTCGATCACCGTGTCGTAGGCGGCCTTCACGCCGTACTCGAAGCCCACATGGTCGATGGTGCCGTTGCGGAAGCCCACGGCGCCGTCGTCGATGGTGCGGCCGTCGCCCACGTGCACGGTGACACCCTTCACCAGAATGCTGCGCGATTGCGGCGGCGCCGGGGCGGGCCGCTGGGCGGTGAGCGGACCGGCCAGCATCAGGGCGGCGGCACAGGCCGCGCCGTTCAGGGCT
>JBIJCH010000248.1:0-4258 GCA_044344815.1 Flavobacteriales bacterium
CACCGGCCGCATCGCCAAAGTGACGGTGGAGACCTTCCCCGCCACGGCGAAGAAGTGAGCGGGACATGAGGTACGTGCTCAAGGCGGCCGTCCTGCTCATCGGCCTGGTGCTGGTGCCCGATGCCTTGGTGCTGGTGGGCCGCGGCCTCTGGACACGTATGAGGCCTGCCACAACCTGCTCATGCGGCCCGAGGTCGAGCGGCCGCTGCCTCCCGCCCTGGAGGCGGTGAACATGTTCTTCATGGCCCTGGCCTTCTTCATCGTGGCCGTGGAACTGGTGCAGCTCTTCGTGGGCGACCTGTCCTTGCTGAAGGACGTGTCGCAGGCCAGGATGCGCGTGGACGACTGCGCCCGGCTCAAGCTGCTCCTGTGGGACACCTTCCTGGTGATGCTGCTGGTGTTCTTCATCACCCGGGTCTTCTCCTCCGATACGCTCGGCTGGGAGGCGCTGGTGCTGCCCGCCATCATCCTCATGCTCACGGTGAGCGCCTTCCTGCTGAAGAAGGGGAGGCACTAAGACCCGCGAGGGTACGTCGCTGCACACCCGGGCCTGCGAGGAGCCGCACCGCATGGCCCGGACCATGCGCCGTCGTGAACAACGGCCCGGTGTGCATCGTTGCTAGGGCGATGCGCTCCTCGACCACCTTGGACGTCCCGGACAGGCGGCCTGATCCAGGTGATGTGCCTCCGTCGGCTGACCGCTTCATCGGCATCGACCTGGGGGCGCGCAGCTCGGGCAACACGGTGGTATGCCGGCGTGAACGCGGGCTGTTCGTGTTCGAGCGGCCGCTGCAGGGGAACGATGGCGATGCATGGCTGGAGGAACGCATCACAGACCTGCGGCCGGACGCGATCTACATCGACGCCCCGCTCAGCCTGCCCGGCGCCTACTTCGGCCGGGGTGCCGACCACTTCTTCCGCGCGGCCGATCTTCAGGCGCGGGGCATGAGCCCCATGTTCCTTGGCGGACTGACGGCCAGGGCCATCCGATTCGCCCAACGTTGGCGTGACGCCGGCATCGCCGTGCACGAAGTGTACCCCGCGGCCCTCATCCGGCAGGCCTGGGAGCACCTCCACATCGCACCGGGCAAGGCGATCCCCCGCCATAAGCTGCGCCTGATGGCAGGCATGTGCTCCCTGCCGCCCCCCAGCCCCGCCGACCGCCACGAGGCCGATGCCTGGCTCTGCTGGGTGATCGGTCACCGCCACCGCGCAGGCAAGGCGAAGGTCTTCGGCGCACCCGACGAGGGCCTCATCCTCGCCTGAACCATGCCCCGCCACCGCCCGCCCAGCGAACGACCCACCAAGACCTGCGCCACCTGCGGACTGCCCTTCCAATGGCGCAGGAAATGGGAGAAGGTGTGGGACGAGGTGAAATACTGCAGCGACCGATGCCGCCACCAACGGAACCGCGCAAGGCCCGCGTAGTGCGGCTGGTGCTGGGCGACCAGCTGGTGCACGACCACCCGTGGTGGCGGCGCGTGGAGCCCGATGTGCTCCATGTGCTCATGGAGGTCCGCCAGGAAACGGACTACGCGGCACACCACATCCAGAAGGTGCTCGGCTTCTTCGGGGCCATGCGCCGCTTCGCGGAGCACCTGCGCGCCCAGGGGCACCGCGTACACTACCTCACGCTCGACGACCCCGCGAACCAACAGGACATCGGCCTCAACCTGCAGGCGCTCATCACGGCATGCGGTGCCACGGAACTGGGCTACCTGCTGCCCGATGAGCATCGCCTGGACGAGCAGCTCAAGCGCTTCGCCGCGACCGGCGGTGTTCACGCGCAGGTGACGGACACGCACCACTTTCTCACCGAACGGCACGAGCTGGCGGCCCTGTTCAAAGGGAGGAAGCAGTACCTGATGGAGCGCTTCTACCGGCTGATGCGCGAACGCACCCAACTGCTGATGGAGCACGGTGCTCCGCTGGGAGGCCGTTGGAACTTCGACCACGACAACCGCCAGCGGCCTCCAAAGGACCATGTTCCGCCTCCGCCCCTGCTCTTCGACCACGACCTGCGCGCCATCGAAGCGATGGTGAGGTCGGCCGGTGTGCGCACCATCGGCACCGTGGATGCCGCGCACTTCCCCTGGCCGCTGGACCGCGCGGAGAGCCTTACCCTCCTGCGCTACTTCTGCGAACACCTGCTCCATCGCTTCGGCACCTACCAGGATGCGATGAGCCCGCACCACTGGGCGCTTTACCACGCGCGGCTCAGCTTCAGCCTCAACGTGAAGCTGCTCTCGCCCCTGGAGGTGTGCCAGGCGGCCGAGGAGGCCCATCACGCCGACCCGCAGCGCATCACGCTGGCCCAGGTGGAGGGCTTCGTGCGGCAGATCATCGGCTGGCGCGAGTACATGCGCGGGGTCTACTGGGCGCAGATGCCCCGCTACGCCGAACGCAACTTCTTCGGGCACGACCGCGCGCTGCCCCAGTGGTTCTGGACCGGACGCACGCGCATGGCCTGCCTGCGCGACGCCATCACCGGCAGCCTCACCAACGCGTACGCGCACCACATCCAGCGCCTGATGGTCACCGGCAACTTCGCGCTGCTGGCCGGCGTGCACCCCGATGAGGTGGACCACTGGTACCTCGGCATCTACATCGACGCCATCGAGTGGGTGGAGATCACCAACACGCGCGGCATGAGCCAGTTCGCCGATGGGGGCATCGTGGGCACCAAGCCCTACGTGAGCAGTGGCGCCTACCTCCACAAGATGGGCCACCACTGCGGCAACTGTCACTACAACGTGAACGACCGCACCGGACCGCGTGCATGCCCCTTCAACGCACTGTACTGGCACTTCCTGGCGCGCAACCGCGAACGCTTCCTCAGCGAGGAGGCACGGCCCGGCATGATGGTACGCCTGGGGATGCCCTACCGCACGTGGGACCGCATGCCCGCTGCCACACGACAGGCCCTGCTCGACAAGGGTGATGACCTGTTGAAGCACCTCGAGGAGCTATGAGCCGCGCCATCCTCTGGTTCCGGAACGACCTGCGCCTGGCGGACAACGCGGCGCTCACCGCCGCATGCGCCGCGCATGAGGAGGTGCTGCCCGTGCTCATCATCGATCCGCGCCAGCACGGTGCATCACCCTTGGGCTTCGACCGTTCAGGTCCGTTCCGCCGCCGCTTCCTGAAGGAGAGCATCGCCGATCTGGATGCCCAACTGCGTGCGAAGGGCAGCGCGCTGCACGTGCGCGTGGGCGAACCCGCCGCCGAACTGGCCCATCTCAGCGAGGTCTGGGGGACCCGGGTGGTGCATGCCCAACACTTGCATGCCTGGGAGGAGCAGGAACAGGAGCGCGCAGCCTCGGTCGTGATCGACCTGCACCTGCATGCGCCCAACACCTTGTTGCTGCCCGGTGACCTGCCCTTCACCCTGGACAAGCTCCCACATGTGTTCACCGCCTTTCGGCACAAGGTGGAGACCCGGAGCCCTGTGCGGGACCTGCTAGCGGAACCGGAGCTGGTGCGATCACCGGCCGCGTGGAAGGGCCGGGCGCTGGAGGCAGGCGCACTGCCCGTGGACGCTGTCGCCGATGACCCGCGAGCCGTGATGCGCTTCATCGGCGGCCGCACAGCAGGGCTGCGACGGCTGGCACACTACCTCGGGCCGGAACTGCACCTCTCGCATTACAAGGAGACCCGCAACGCCTTGCTGGGTGCGGACAACAGCAGCAAGCTCAGCCCCTGGCTCGCGAACGGCTCCCTTGGCGCACGCGAGGTGTGGCATGCCGTGAAGTGCTACGAGGCGGAACACGGCGCCAACGAAAGCACCTACTGGCTGGTGTTCGAGCTGTTGTGGCGCGACTTCTTCCAGTTCACCGCGGCCAAGCACGAACGCGAGCTCTTCCTGCGCGGTGGCATCGCGCGCAAGCCTCCCACCGGCAACGCCGATCCGCGTCGTTTCGCGGCTTGGTGCGAAGGCCGCACCGGCCAGCCCTTCATCGACGCCAACATGCGCGAGCTGGCCGCCACCGGATGGATGAGCAACCGCGGCCGGCAGAACGTGGCCAGCTACCTGGTGCACGACCTGGGCCTCGACTGGCGCATGGGGGCGTGGTGGTTCGAGCACCACCTCATCGATCACGACCCGTGCAGCAACTGGGGCAACTGGCAGTACGTGGCCGGTGTGGGCAACGACCCACGCGAAGGCCGCCGGTTCGACCCCGAACGTCAGGCGGGGATGTACGACGCCGATGGCAGCTACGTGCGGCATTGGGGCCCGCGCTGAACCACAGTTCAGGGG
>JBIJCH010000070.1:0-8349 GCA_044344815.1 Flavobacteriales bacterium
AGCCCTGGGCCGGCGTAAGCTCGTGCCGGTGAAGCTCATCCGCGCCATCGCGCCTTTCGAACGCGACCGTGCGGTCAGCACCCTTGCGCCGGCAGGGCCACCATAGGCGGGGGGGGCGTGCGCGTGGCACGACGGGTGCGACGGAAGGGACGGCGCGCGACCATGAAGCCTTTAAGATAAGTCATCCGATGTGGATCCGCCATGCGAGGGAAGGCCTGCGCAGGAGCTTGTGCGCTGCCGGATCATGCGGTCCCGGTGCCTCGGATATCTTTGATGGCCAGTAAACACCATCAACCATGGCCCGCACGCGTCCCTTGCTCATCCTCCTCATGCTGGCCCCCGCCGGCCTGTCCGCCCAGCTGGCCATCAACCCGCAGGCCGGGGTCACCTTCCAGAACCTCACGGATGAGCCTGAGGGCGCGGATTTCAAGGCCTCGGTGGGGTGGATGCTCGGCGCGGACTTCCGCATCGGTGACCGCCTCTACCTGCAACCCGGTGCCTTCTTCGAGCGGAACGTGACCGCCATCAGCGGGGGCGATACGGCCGTGATCGAGGACGACCTGGTGCGCACCGACCTGAAGCTGAAGGCGCTGGTGGGGTTCAACCTCATCGACGGGGATGCGTTCCGCCTGCGCCTCAACACAGGGCCCACCTATGACATCCTGTTGAGCGTGGACAACACGGGCGATGAGATCGAATGGGACAAGGGCGACTTCAACAGCGGCTCGCTCAACTGGAACGCAGGCCTGGGCGTGGACCTCTCCTTCATCACCGTGGAGACGGGCATGGCCTACGGCCTGAGCGATGTGGTCAAGGAGGAGGTCGCCTTCACCTCCGAGTCCAGGTACTTCACCTGGTACCTCACCGCCGGCATCGTGCTGGGCGGCGGGAACGATTGACCGGGCGAACACGACGGCGTCCGAATGGACCGATCGCCCTAGTTTTACCGAAGCAACGAACCCTTATGCGCACACCGATCCACCGCCTGCTGCTGGCCTCCACCCTGCTCGTAGCGCTCAGCGTCGACGCACAGACCATCCGGCTGAACGCCTTCAGCGGGTACACCTTCCAGGACAAGTTCCCCATCGGGGGCACCTACTCCTACGGCGGCTATGCGTACACCTACAGCGAGGGTGTGATCGATGAGGGGGCGCATTTCGGCGGAAGCATCGAGTTCGAGGTGCGCCGCAACAAGTCGGTGGAACTGCTGTACCAGAACCAGCCCACCGAGGGCTACCTGCGTGGTGGGAACTTCACCGACTTCGGGCCGTATGACGTGTCCATCAACTACATCATGCTCGGTGGCCTCAACTATGTCCCCTTCAGCGACATGGTGAAAGGCTATGGCGGTCTGAACCTGGGCTGTGCGTTCGCAACGGGTGATGCCGAGTCCACCAAGTTCGCCTGGGGCGGCAAGCTGGGCCTGATGATCGAGATGTCGCCCACCGTGGGCCTGAAGCTGGGCGCGCAGTTGCTGAGCCCCGTGCAGAGCGTCGGCACCGGCTTCTACTTCGGCACCGGTGGTGCGAGCGCCGGCGTCAGCACCTACAGCTCGGTCTACCAGTTCGCCTTCACCGGCGGCCTGGTGTTCAGCTTCCCCCGCGGCGGTGCCGGCGGACCCGCCCGTCCCGCTCCGCGCCCGGCCGGCGGCATGCCGCCCCCTCCGCCCCCGCAACGCTGATCACCGCTTCGTTCAACGACCTTCGGAACGCCCGGTGACCGCCGGGCGTTCCACGTTCAACCCCCTCAATGGGCACCGTGGACCTCCGCCGCACCACCAGCCTCCTGGCGATGGCCGCATCCGCGCTCATGGCGAACGCCCAGGCCGTCGACCGCTCCTACCAGAGCAGCGCGTTCGAGCTGGCCGGTATGTACCCCAGGCTGGATCAAAATGGCTCAAGCGACGGCGCCGTGTTCCGCTTCGCCCCCGTCATCCAGGCCCAGCACACCTACAACCATGACCTCGGCACGCACTTCGGGCTCTTCGCGGGGGCCTCGGTGAACAACGTGGGCTTCATCTACGAGGATCCCGACGGGGTGGACCGCTTCAAGTTCCGCACCTACAATCTGGGCCTGCCCGTGGGCGTGAAGCTGGGCACCATGGAAGGCGGACTGCTCTTCGCCGGCTGGAGCGTGGAGTGGCCTGTGAGCTACCGCGAGAAGAAGTTCAGCTTCGGCGACCGGGTCGACCGTTCCACGGAATGGCTGAGCCAGCGCGTGGAGAACCCCCAGCAGGCGGTGATGTTAGGCTATCAGTCGAAGGTGGGGATCCACATCAAGGTGAAATACTACCTCACCAACTTCCACAACAGGAACTTCAGCGAGCAGGAGGCTGGCCGGTTCAACACGCCCTATGCCGGACTGAACGCCAATGTGCTATACGTCGCCCTGGGGTATGGCCTGTTCCAGCGACATGGCAAGGCCTATGGCATCTGAACCCTTGACCCCGAACGAAGAAGGCCGCCCGATGGGCGGCCTTCCTTTTTTCCGTCCTGATCACCTCAGTCCCCGAAGGCGAAGGCGATGCTCATCGCCAGCCAGCTCTGGGCATCGAGCTCCTGGGTCTTGAAGCCCCAGTAGTAGTTGGCGGAGAGCAGCAGCGCGTTGCCGTTGGCGAGGTAGAACGAGACCCCGGCCTCCGGTTGGAGCATGAACTGCCAGGGGTCCTTCTCCAGGCTGTACAGGCCCATGTCGAGGGTCTTCCGCACGTACGAGGTGCCCGCACCGAAACCCACATAGGGGCGCAGGTCCTTGCCATCGGCGAACACATGGTCCACCTGCAGGCTCGCGGTGAACGCATTGAGGTACCGGTACTGCACCCCGGTGAGCGCCGCGGTACCGTCGTAATACGTGGCCAGGTCCTTCTGCTCGAAGAAGGTCTGCCAGCCGATGTCGATCCCCAGCGCACGGTTGGGGTCCACCATGTTCCGGTAGCCGAAGTTGAAGCCCCGGAAGCTGGGGTTGTTGATGTAGTCGTTCAGATCACCGGTGGCGATGCCGATGGGGTATTCCAGGATGTAGATGTTCTGCTGGGCACTGGCCACCGAGGCCGCACCGAGAACGAAGGCGAAGGGAAGAAGCTGGCGCAGCATGGGGATCACTGTTGAAGGTACTCGGATTGCTTGAAGCCCTGGTCGATGTTGGTGGTGATGCGGTCCAGGATGCTCTGGTCCGAACCCTCCAACAGGCCGTTGATGATGCAGACCCACGGCACCGGCACGTTCTCCGCCGGGCTCAGGTCCTTGGGCACCGTCATCTGGATGATCAGCGAACCGGTGGTGTACGAGGTGTAGGTGGGGTAGTACCCGGGGTAGTACCAACCATAGCCCCAATAGGGGTAATACCAGCCCCAATAGCCACCGTAGTAGTAGTAGACATCGATGTTCTCCGTCTTCACGGCCGAAGGCAGCATCACCACATCCGCACTGTCGGGGTCCTCCACCTCGGTCCACCCCAGGCCGTTCATGTTCGTCCGGATCTGCTGGATGATCCTGTCGCCATACTCGGGGACCACCATCACCGGCAGTTCGCCCTGGTCCGGTTCCCCCGAGCCCACGATCACCACGCTGTCGGGCAGCGAATACGTGTTCTGCGCCTGGAAGTCGAAATCGGCGGAGTGGTTCGTGTACACCAGGTCGTACTCGTTGATGTACTCCGGCGGCTCGGGATAACACCCACTGAGCAACGCCGGTGCCAGCAACAGCAGGCCAAGGGAGGTCTTCATGTTCATGATGGCGGACGGTATTCTGCGCGAATGTAGGGGCGGGCATCGCTCCCCGGCTGACCTTCGTCAAGGTGCGCCCATATGAACGTTGCGCTACTTTGCGGGCCACAACCGAAACCATGCATCCGCTCGCCCGCCTCACCGCACCGGTCCTGCTCGCCTGCTCCCTGGGCCTCGCCTCGTGCGGTACCAACACGCGTATCGTCACCAGCTGGCGCGACCCCAACGTGACCGTGGTGGACGGCCGGTACAACAAGGTGCTGGTGGTGTGCCTGTTGAAGGACGAGAGCACCCGCCGCGTGGGCGAGGACCGCATGGTGCAGTTCATGAACGGGCATGGCGTGGCCAGCTACACCATCTTCGGCGACCACCTGGAGAAGATCAACGAGCAGGGCATGAACGAGAAGATGATCGCCAGCGGCGTGGACGGTGTGGTGATCATGCGCCTGGTGGACAAGAACAAGGAATCGGTGTACGTGCCCGGCTCCACCTACCCGGCCTACTACGGCAGCCCCTACGGCTACTACGGCTACAGCTATGGCTACTACAGCACGCCCGGCTATGTGAGCACCACCACCACGTACATCGTGGAGACGGCGGTGTACAGCACCCGCCGGAACGGGCTGATCTGGACCGGCACCACCAGCACGGTGGACCCCACCAGCCTCACCGCCAGCGTGGACGAGGTGATGCAGGTGGTGTACGACCGGATGCGCAAGGACGGCCTGATCGTGAGCCCTCCGGCCCCGGCCAAGTAAGGGTACCTTGGCGCGGCCCTTGCGGCAACGCCCGCCATGTTCCGCTCCCTGCCCTCGCTCATCGTCGCGGTCCTCTGCACCCTGCTCGCGCTGCTGGTGCCCGATGCCCATGATGAGCCCGGGCTCGAGCGCGCCGCCGGGCACCTGCAGGAGCGTGTGGTCCAGCGCGCGGCCCTGTTGGAGCAGCTTGCCACCGCGCTGGCCTCCGACACCGTCCAGGCGTGGCTCGCGGCGGCCGACCGATATGAAGCGCTCGCCGCCGAAGGCATCGAGCTGCTCGCCTGGGAGGAGGATCGTTTGCGCTTCTGGACGGGCACCGCGCCCTTCACCCGACCGGCGATCACCGGCGCGGGCCATGTGCTCACCGCCGATGGCATCCACCTGGTGCATGTGCTGCAAGCGCCCGGGCGCTGCTGGATGGCCGCCCAGCGCGTGTGGTACGACCCGCCTTTCGAGAACCGCTACCTCCACAAGGGGTTCGACCCTGCGATGGGCGCCCCCCAGGGCCTTGAGGCCGCGCTCGGCGCCGGCGTGGGGCCGGTGCTGCGCGATGGCGCCGGCCAGGTGATGCACCGCCTCCAATGGGGCGAGGCCGGGTCCTCGGGTCCGCCGTGGACACGCATCGGGCTGATGCTGCTCGCATTGGCGGCCCTGCTCCATGCGCTCTGGCGCGCGACGCTGTGGCTGTCCATCACCAAGGGGCCCTGGACGGCGCTCGCCATGCTGGTGATCGCCATCGTGCTCCTGCGCTGGTCGACGCTGCTGGTGGGCACCACCGACCTGCTGGGCGACCTGCCCCTGTTCAACCCGGCGCTCTATGCCGCCTCCTTCGCGCTGCCCTCCCTCGGCGACCTGCTCGTGGCCGCGGTGCTCGCCCTCATGATCAGCGCCTTCGCACGGCGCGTGCTCATCCAGGCAAAGCCGCCGGTGCAACACCGTACCGCCCTGGTGCTCGGCACCGTGCTGCTCATCGCCGCGGCCGCGTGGATCAACGATACGCTCATCGGGCTCGTGTACGACAGCAGCGTTGACCTCGACCTCTATCACCTGCAGAGCTTCGACCGCTACAGCTTCGCAGCGCTCATGGCGGTGGCGCTCCTGCTCACCGCGTGGGTCGCCTTCGCCGATGGGCTGGTGACCCTCCTCGCCACCGCCATGCCGTGGCAGCGCCTCGTGGTCCCCGTGCTCTCCGTGTTCGCCGCCTCCGTGGTGGTCCACCACCTCGCGGGGGTGTATGACACGATGCTCATGCTCTGGCCCCTGCCGGTGATCGCCGTGATCGCGTTCGCGCGGCGCACCCGCGCCCGCATGGGCCATGTGCTGCTGCTCATCGCCCTGCTCGCGGTGTTCGCCGCGCACCTCTTCAACCAGCACACCCTGAAACGCGAGGAGCGCGACCGCTACGTGCTGGCCGAGCCCGCCAGCATCCACGAGGACCCCGTGATCGAGCTCCTCTTCCGCGATGCGGCCGTGGGCACCCGCACCGACCCACAGGTGCTCGCCTGGTGGGACAACGATTCGGTGGAATGCACCGCCGCCGAGCTCGACCGCGTGGTGCGCCAGGAGCAGTTCACCGGCTACTGGGACCGGTACGACGTGCGCCTCTACCTGTACAACGCGGAGGGGCGGCTGCGCTGCACCAACTCGCCCGACGCCTCCCCCTCCATCGAGCAGATCACCGAACGCTATGAACAGGGCGTGCCGGCCACCGGACAGCCGCGCCTGCGCAGCGTGCGCCGGCCCGGCGAGACCGCCCTGTACCTCGCGCTCATCACCCCGGCCTCGGACACGCTCCGCGGTGCGCTCTACGTGGAGCTGCAGCCCCGCCTGCGCAGCGAGGGCCTCGGCTTCCCCGAGCTGCTGCTCGCCGGCACCGGCACCCAGCAGCGCCGCCTGGCCCGCTATGCGCGCGCCCGCTACGAGCACGGTGCACTGGCCGAGCGCGACGGCCCCTACGTGTACCCGGTGCACTGGGGGCGGCCCGTGCCCCGCGAAGGCCTGCGCTACGAGGAGGGCGGCTTCGACCACATCGCCATGGGGAACCCCAACGGCGTGGTGATCGTGCTCGGCATCAAGCAGCCCACCTGGCTCGACCAGGCCACCACCTTCAGCTACCTCTTCACCTTCTTCGTGCTCCTCACCGCCGTGGCCCTCCTGGCCCGCACCCTCGTGCTGAACCGCGGCCTTCCCGACCTGGGGCTGAGCGGCAAGCTGCGTGCAGGCGTGCTCTTCTTCGCCGCCATGGGCCTCGTGCTGTTCGCCATCGGCACGCAACGCCTGCTCAACGAGCACTACGAGGAACACACCAGCGAGCTCCTCGAGGAGCGCACGCGCAGCGCGGGGGTGGAACTGCACGACAAGCTCCGCGGCGAGGAGCAGCTCACCCCCCGCATGGGTCCCTACCTCGACCACCTGCTCAGCAAGCTCAGCAATGTGGTGTTCACCGACATCACCCTGTTCGCACCGGACGGTTCACTGCTCGCCACCTCGCGGCCGCAGGTGTTCAGCACCGGACTGCTCGCCCCGCGCATGGACCCTGCGGCCTACCGCCGCCTGGCCATCGAGGGCGCCAGCACCTTCACGCACGAGGAGCGCATCGGCACCGCCCGCTTCCGCACCGCCTATGCCCCCTTCCGCAACGACCGCGGCGAAGTGCTCGCCTACATGGCACTGCCCTACTTCGCGCGCCAGGGTGAGCTGGAGCAGGAACGCGCCGCCGGCGTGGTGGCCATCGTGAACCTCTTTGTTCTGCTCTTCGTGCTCAGCCTGGTGGCCGCGGCGGTGATCACCAACTGGACCACCCGGCCGTTGATGCTGCTGCAGCGCGGCCTCGAGCGCATCGCCCTCGGCGCCCGCAACGAGCCCATCCGGTACACGGGCCGCGACGAGGTGGGTGCGCTGGTGGAGGTGTACAACCGCAAGGTGGAGGAGCTGCGCGCCAGCGCGGCACGCCTCGCGCAGAGCGAGCGGGAGAGCGCCTGGAAGGAGATGGCCCGCCAGGTGGCGCACGAGATCAAGAACCCGCTCACCCCCATGAAGCTGAGCATCCAGCTCTTCCAGCGCTCGTGGGACCCTTCGGCGCCCGATGCGAAGGAGCGGCTCGACAAGCTGAGCGCCGGGCTCGTGCAGCAGATCGAAGCCTTGAGCGGCGTGGCCACCGCCTTCAGCCAGTTCGCACAGATGCCCGGCGCACGGCCTGAAGCGCTCGACCTGCACGAGGTGGCCCGCGCCGCGGTGGACGTCTTCCACGCCACGCCCGGCATCTCCATCGTGCTGCACGAAGGTCCCGCCCTGCCCGTGCATGCCGACCGAGAGCATCTGCTGCGCGTGTTCAACAACCTGCTGAAGAACGCCGTGCAGGCGATCCCCGAAGGCGGCGAGGGCCACATCGATGTGCGCTTGCGCGCGGAAGCGAACGAGGCCATCGCCGAGGTGCACGACAACGGCACCGGCATACCCGCCGAGGTGCGCGACCGCATCTTCACGCCCAGCTTCACCACCAAGAGCAGCGGCATGGGCCTGGGCCTGCCCATGGTGAAACGCATGGTGGAGAACGCGGGGGGGCGGGTGTGGTTCACCTCGCAGGAGGACGCGGGCACCAGCTTCTTCGTGGCACTGCCGCTGGCCTTGTCCCGCTGAGCCCGCCGAAGCGCTACCACGCAATTGGCCTCTACCCGCTGCGAACCGATCGAACATGGGTGATCTGCGGCGCTGATACTTTTGAACCAACCAGGGCCCTGACCCCTTCGACGGGCACAGGGAGACATCGACCACCACATGAGCTACACCAGCCTCCTCCTCACCGACACCGATGGTCTTCGCACCATCACCATCAACCGCCCCGACCAGCTCAACGCGCTGAACCGT
>JBIJCH010000190.1:0-5141 GCA_044344815.1 Flavobacteriales bacterium
CATGGGCGGTTTGTTTGGGGACGAAAAGATAACCCCCGGCCGCGAAGCACCAAGCATCGGCCCGGCCATGGACCCGCTCACAGGCCCTTCATTTCATTGCCGCAGGGCTTCCGTGCGTCCCGGGCATCGTTGTTCGTGCATCGTTGTTCGTGCATCGTGCATGCACGTTCCCGACGGACCCGCCTTCGCCATGCTTCGCGCGGGCGATGCAACGAACAACGGACAACCAACAGCGCCCTACAGGCTCATCAGCTCCTTGAACCGCGCGGCCTGCCTGCGGCTCACCTCCACCTCCTCACCGGTCTTCAGCTTCACCATCAGGCCGCCGCTGAACCAGGGCTGGATGTTGTCCACCCACTTGAGGTTGACGATGTGCTTGCGGTTGGCGCGGAAGAACACGTGCGGGTCGAGCTTCTCCTCCAGCTTGTTGAGGCTGCGCAACACCAGCGGCTTCTGGTCGTTGAAGCGCACGCGCACGTAGTTGCCCTCGCTCTCGAAGAGGCGCACGTCCTTCAGCGTTACGAACCAGCACTTCTCGCCGTCCTTCAGGAAGATCTGGTCGTCGGCTTTGAGCACCTCGCGCTGGGGCACATCGCCCTCGCCCTTGCGGGGCAGCTTGTTCAGCGCGGCCTCCAGCCGTTCGGGGTCGATCGGCTTCATGAGGTAGTCCAGCGCGTTCACCTGGAAGGCGTGCAGCGCATGTTCGTCGTAGGCCGTCACGAAGATCACGTGCGGCGCATGGTCCAGGGCCTCCAGCAGCTGGAAGCCGTCGCGCCCGGGCATGTTGATGTCCAGGAAGAGCAGGTCGGGCTTCAGCTCGGCGATGCGCTCCTCGGCCTCGTCGGCATTGGCCGCCTCGCCCACCACGTCGATGCCGTCGTGCTTCTCGAGCAGCGTGGCCAGTTCCTTGCGCGCCAGGCGCTCGTCGTCGATGATCAGGGCTTTCATGGTCGATCGTTGTTCGTTGTCGGTTGCTCGTTGTCCGTGGTCACGATGCACGAACAACGATGGACGTTCATTTTTCCTCCGGTATCTCCACCTCGGTCACCACCATGCCATGGCGTTCCTCGATGCGGAGCGCCGCCTGTGCGCCGTAGAGCAGTTCGAGCCGCTGGCGGGTGTTCTGCAGGCCGATGCCGGTGCCGTTCACCACGCCCGGCGTGTAGGTGCCGCTGTTGGCCACCATCAGCACCAGGCCGTTGAGCCCGCGGTGCGCGCTGATGCGTACCTCGCCCCCGCGGGGCAGCCGACCGATGCCATGCTTCACGGCGTTCTCCACCATGGTCTGCAGCAGCATGGGCGGCACGGGGCTGCGGCCGAGCCCGGGGGCCACGTCGAAGCTCACCTGCAGCCGCTCCTCGAAGCGCATGGCCTCCAGCGCCAGGTAGGCCTTCACGATGTCGATCTCCTCGCCCAGGGGCACGGTGCGCCGCCGTGCGCTGGTCATGGCGTTGCGCAGGATGGCGCTGAGCTGCGTGATGGCACGCTTGGCCTGCTCGGGGTTCTCGTCCACCAGCGCCCGGATGCCGTTGAGGGCGTTGAACATGAAGTGGGGGTTGAGCTGGCTGCGCAGGTTGGCCAGCTGGTTGTCGCGGTTGGCCGCCTCGAGCCGCAGGTTGCGGATCTCCTCGCGCCGCCCCCGCAGGAAGTAGTGGTAGGCGAAGTAGGCCATGGCCCAGCCGAACAGCAGCACGGCCCAGGTGATGCCGGGCTCCAGCAGGTCCACCACCCGCCCGCTGAACACCGGCCGGTACTCGCGCAGGAAGAGGTCGTGCATCGCCCCCAGGAAGAGCATGCTGATGCCGCCCAGCAGGGTGGAGGCGAGCACCAGCCGCGGCACCACCCACCCGATGTTGAGGTCGAGCCAGCGCTTCCGCCGGATCACCGCGCGCAGGGCATGGCTGGTGAGCAGACCCACCAGCGCCCACATCATCCAGTACACCAGGCTGCGCTGCGTGAGCTGCCCGTTGGCCCAGCTCCACGTGACGATGGACAGCGCGAAGAAGCCCCAGGCCAGCACCTGCGAGGTCCAGTACGTCACCGTGCGCGATAAGCGGAAGGCCATGCTGCCAAGTTATCCGCCCTGCGACCGATGCGGGGGGCGATCACACCAGCGGCTCACACCGCGTGCGGACGGCCCGCGGCTACCTTGCGGCCGCATGAACTTCCTCGGCCACCTGTACCTGAGCGGCGACGAGCCCTTGGTGATCGTGGGCAATTTCATGGCCGATGCGGTGAAGGGCCGCGACCTGGGGCGCTTCGACCCCGGGGTGCAGCGCGGCATCCGCCTGCACCGGGCCATCGACGTGTTCACCGATCAACATCCGCTCACCCTGCTTGGGCGTGAACGGCTGAGGGCGCATGCGGGCAAGTACGCGGGGGTGGCCCTCGACCTCTTCTACGACCACGTGCTCGCGGCCAACTGGCACGAGCTCCACGACGAGCCCCTGCACGTCTTCAACCACCGCATGTACGCCCTGCTGGAGGCGCACGGCCACCTGCTGCCCGAGCGCACACGCGGCATGCTGCCCTACATGATGCGCCACGACTGGCTGGGCAGCTACGCCGGTATCGCCGGCATCGGCCGCGCCCTGGAGGGCCTTGCGGCCCGGGTGCCGGCCGGGGAGCCCCTGCGCGGTGCCGAGCGCGTGCTCGATGCCCATTACGCGGATTACCGCACCGAGGGCCTCGCCTTCGTGCGGGAGATCCGGGAACACCTGGCCACGCTCACGCCATGAAGGACCGGTGGGTGTTCGCGATCGGCCTGGCCGGCATCGCCGCGGCGCTCGCGCTGCAGGTGTGGACCGCGCGCCACCCCTTCCGCCCGGCCGGTGCCCCGCCTTGGGCCGCCCCCCTGGTGGAGCGCGACCTGCGCGTGATCGAGCGCGACACCCTGCGGGTGCTGGTGCTGCGCGATCCGCTCTCCTACGAGCCGGGGAACGGCGCACCGGGCGGGCTCGAGCACGACCTGCTCGCGCGCTACGCCTCGTGGGCCGGCCTGCCCATGGTGCCCGTTCCGGTGGACCACCCCGACACGATGCTGCTGTGGCTGCAGCAGGGGCGGGGCGACGTGATCGCCGCGCAGCGCGCCCCGGAGGGCCCCTGGCGGGAGCACATCGCCTTCACCGCGCCCTACCAGCAGGTGGCACCGCTGCTCGTGCGCCTGCGGCCCGATCCCCTGGTGCCGTCCACCCGCCGCCCGGTGGACACCGTGGTGGTGAGCCGCTGGTCGCCCTTCGCCTTCCGCCGGCTCAACGTGGACAGCGCACTGGGTGATGGGGCGGTGCTGCTGCGCGACACCACCGGACCCGAGGACGTGCTGGTGGCGGTGGCACTGGGCCGCAGGCAGGCCGCCGTGGTGAGCGAGGCCTGCGCGGTGAGCGAGGCGCAGCGCTTCCCGCACCTCAGCTTCGGTCCGCGCGTGGGCGCACCGGTCGACCTGGCCTTCGGGGTGCGCAGCAACGCGCCGCGCCTGCTGCGGTCGCTCAACGCCTGGCTCGCCGATCCCGGTGAGCGCATCTTCGTGAACGAGCGCATCGGCGCGGTGGAGGGCAGCGTGAAGCAGCGCGGCGCCCTCGGTGGCGGCCGCGTTTCGCCCCTGGGCACCGACACCATCTCGCCGTTCGACAGCCTCTTCCAGCTGCACGCCGACAGCCTGAGCCTCGACTGGCGACTGCTGGCCGCGGTGGCGTTCAAGGAGTCGCGCTTCGACACAGCGGCGGTGAGCAGCCAGGGCGCGGGCGGCCTCATGCAGATGATGCCCGGCACGGCCGAGGCCCTGGGCGTTGATGCCAGGGATGGCGTGAGCGGGCAGGTGCGCGGTGCCAGCCGCTACCTGGCCGAGCTGGATACGCTGTGGCGTGGCAGCGTGCCGGCCGAGGACCAGCGCCTGAAGTTCGTGCTCGCCAGCTACAATGCCGGGCCCGGCCACATCAAGGACGCCCAGAAGCTCGCCCGGGAGCTGGGGCTGGACCCGCAGCGGTGGGACGGCGAGGTGGAGCGCGCCCTGCTGCTGTTGAACAAGCCCCGGTTCAACCAGCTGCCGTTCGTGCGGAACGGGTCGTGCAAGGGTTGGCAGACCTTCCTCTACGTGCGTGAGGTGGGGAGCACCTTCCGCCGGTTCAGGGGTACGAAATGACCGCTCCGGTGGGATCGCCACCGTGGTCGTCGAACGGTGCATGGTCCGCTTCCCGGTCCGCCTAACTTGGCGCTCCCTGTAGCGACCCCATGCAACGTCTTCACACCCTTGCCATCCTGGCCCTGGCCACCCTCAGCGCCCAAGCCCAACAGACCCGCGACCTGCCGCATGCGCTGGCACCGTGGGAGGTGCCGCTGATCCGCGACTACCGCGACAGCCGCGCCGATGCGGCACGGGGCATCACCACCTTCCCCACGCTGCCGGTGCGCACCATGGCCGAATGGGAGGAGGTGCAGAGCCTGTGCATCACATGGACCAGCTTCGAGGGCATCCTCAAGCAGATCGTGCGGTACGCCAAGGAGGAGTGCGAGGTGATCATCATCTGCGACGACCAGGCCGCGGTGATCAGCTACCTCAACAACAGCCAGTTCGGCGGCCCGCTGCCCGACCTCACCAACATCACCTTCATCGAGGCCCCCTACAACAGCATCTGGATGCGCGACTACGGGCCCGAGACGATGTACCTGAACGAGGTGGACAGTCTGGTGCTCATGGACTGGATCTACAACCGGCCCCGCCCGCTGGATGATGCCATCCCCGATGTGCTCGGCGATGCCAAGGGCATCCCGGTGTTCAGCAGCACGGCGGCGCCCAATGACCTGGTGCACACCGGTGGCAACTTCATGTCCGATGGCTTCGGCACCGCCTTCAGCAGCGAACTGGTGCTCGAGGAGAACGGTGCGGGTGGCCAGTACAACCAGACGGCCCATTCGCCCGCCCAGGTGGACCAGTTGATGGAGGACTGGATGGGCATCCAGCGGTATGTGCGCATGACCGCCCTGCCCTTCGACAACATCAATCACATCGACATGCACATGAAGCTGCTCGATGAGGAGCGCCTGCTGGTGGGGCAGTTCCCGCAGGGGGTGAGCGACGGCCCCCAGATCGAGCAGAACCTGCAGTTCATCTCCTCGAACTACCCGTCGGTGTTCTGTACGCCGTA
>JBIJCH010000293.1:0-3627 GCA_044344815.1 Flavobacteriales bacterium
GTATGTACGGGTGCCCATGCCCAGCAGCACCGGTGGCAACTACCCGCCGAACGCCAGCTACCGCACATACGCCAACAACATCTTCATCAACGGCACCGTGCTGGTTCCCACCTACCGCACGGAATTCGACACCACCGGCCTGCGCATCCTGCGCGAAAGCCTTCCCGGGTACAAGGTGGTGGGCATCGACTGCGACAACAGCGGCCAGAACATCATCAGCCAGAGCGGTGCCATCCACTGCATCACCAAGGCCATCGGCGTGTCCGATCCCCTGTTGATCCGGCACCAGGCCCTGCAGGACACCTACGACACGCAGAACCCGTACACCGTGACCGCCTGGATGCGCCACCGCAGCGGCATGGCGGGTGCCTCGCTGTACTGGACCACCGACACCACGCAGGCCTATCAGTCCGTGCCCATGACCGACATCGGCAACAACGAATGGAGCGCCGCCATCCCCGCGCAGCCGGCCGGCACCGAGGTGTTCTACTACGTGGAGGGCACGGCCGTGAGCGGCAAGGTGCAGGTGCGTCCGCTCGTGGCGCCCGACGGCTACTGGTCGTTCCGCGTGCTCGACAGCAACACGGGCATCCCCGGTGCCCTGGCGCCGCAGGTGCTGGAGGTGTTCCCGAACCCCACCGCCGGCCAGTGCATGATCGTGGTGGCGCCCGACCGTGTGGACCGCACCCGCGTGGAGGTGGTGGACGCGCTCGGCCGCCGCGTGGCCTGGCTGAACGAGGGCTTCCTGCCGGCGGACGGCCGCTTCTTCGTGGACCTTTCGCCGCTGGACGCGGGCACCTATTTCGTGGTGGCCACGAGCGCCGGCGGTCGCAGTGTGCTGCCGCTGGTGAAGCGCTGAGGCGCGGAGCGCTTCAGCTTATTCCACCACGAAGCGCGCGGTGCGGGGCGCCTCGCCCAGCGCACGCAGCAGGTAGGTCCCGGCCGACAGGCGCGACACGTCCAGCACCATGCGCGGTGTCCCGTTCGTCGCGGCCCGCAGCACCACGCGGCCCTGCAGGTCGAACACCTCCAGCGCCGTGGCACCAGTGGCCAGGCCCTCCACGGTGAGGAGGTCGCGGGTGGGCACGGGCAGCAGGCGCAGGTCGTCGGTCTGTGCCGTGGTGATGTCGGTGACGAGCAGCGCCTCATCGCACACGGTGAAGGTGCCCGCCTCGGGACCGCCGGCGTTCCACACGCGCAGGTAGTAGGTGGTGTTGAGCGCCAGCCCCGCGAACTGCAGCGGGTCCACGATGTCGGTGGTGCAGCTCACGTACGTGAGCGAACCGCAGCCCGTGTAGAGGGCCGCGCTCACGCTCGTGGCCGTCACCGGCTCGATGGTGATGGTGTGGTCCTCATCGGGACCGGTGTTGAACTGGTACCACACGTCCTGGATGGTGGCGTAGGGGTCGCAGGGCGGGTTGGGCTGGGCGGAGGCGTAGGCACAGGTGTTGTCACCGGTCACAGGCACGCAGTTGCCGATGGGCTGCGGGTCGATGGGCAGCGCGCCGCCGCAGTTGTCGTTGGCCGCGACGGGCGTGCAGGGCGGCGCGCACGTCATGGTGAGGGTGAAGGTGCCGCTCGCCTGGTTGTAGCCGTGGATGAGCGCGAGGTAGTTCACGCCCGGCACCGACGGCAGGGTCACCGTGCTGGTGGTGCCGCATCCCGCCGCATCGTCGTTCCCCGCCTCGCACACCAGCGCGTTGCACGGGCCGCTGAACACGCTGATCTTGCTGTCGTAGGCGGCCTGGTTGCAGAGGCTGAGCGTCACGTCATCGCCCGTTCCGGTGAAGCTGTACCAAACCCCCTTGGCGGTGATGTTCGCGCCCGCGCACGTGGGTCCGGCGGTGAGCAGACCGTTCACCGTGCTGCCGTTCACCGCGTCGCCGCAGGTGATGGGGAGCGCGTCGGTGCACAGGGCGTTCACCGCGGGCGGCTGTGCCAGCGTGGTGAAGGCTTCCAGCACGGGCGTGCTCGTATCGCCGCCACCGCAGTCCTCCGTCAGGTACACCTCGTAGTCGGTGGCCGCCATGAGGCCGGAGAGGTTCACGGGCGGGCCGTCCACGCCGTTCACGCCGGTGATGATGGTGCCCGTTCCAGGGGTGAAGCCCGCAGGCCCGTATTCGATGGTGAAGGTGCTCCCGGCGTTCACCGAGGTCCAGTACACATCGGCCTCATCGTTGGTGGCGAACGCCTGCACGTTGCTGGGCGCCGGGCAGGTGCTGCACACCGCGGTGAGCAGGAAGTCGCCCACGGCGCCGTTGTAGCCCTGCACCAGGATGTAGTAGGTGGTGGCCGGGTCGGCGGTGAAGTTCACCAGGCTCAGCAGGCCGCACTCGTCGTCGTCGCCGCCCACGCACACCAGGTTGCCGCAGTTGCCGCTGAACACGTTGATCTTGGTGTCGAAGTCGCCGCCCGGACAGGTGGTCACGGTCACCGGGCCGTTGATCCCCGAAAGGGTGTACCACACACCGGGTGCAGTTACAGTGGTGCCGCAGGTGGCCGCATCATCGGGCAGGGCGAAGGTGGTGCTTCCGGCCAGCGTGTCGCCGCAGGTGATGGCGATGGCGGTGTTGCACTCGTCGTTCGGCACGGGCGGGTTGCCGGTGGTCTCCACAGGCCAGGGTCCCGTGAACGGCGACACATCACCGCCGGCGCAGTTGATCGTCACATACACTTCGTAGGGGGAGCCCGGCGTGAGGTTGCCCAAGGTGAGCGGGAGCGTGGTGCTGCCGATCACTCCCGCCACCACGGTGCCGGTGCCCGGGGTGAAGCCGGCCGGCCCCACCTCCACCACGAACTGGTCACCGGGGCTGCCTTCGCTCCAGTCCACGGAGATGGAGGTGTCGTCGCTGGTGAGCACGGGAAGCCCGTTGGGGCAGGTGTGGAAGAGCAGGTCCCAGGTGAATCCCTGCCCGCTCCAGCGGTCGTCCCACTCAATGAAGTAGAGGTTGCCGGGCGTCACGGGAACGTTGGCCAGCAGGCTGTTGCCAGGGGGATAGCCCAATGGGCAACCGTCATCATCACCGCCCAGGGTGGTGAGGAAGCCCCCGCCGCAGCTGCCGGTGTGAACCCACACACGCGTGTCGCGCAACCCGTCGCTGCAACTGGTCACGGTGATGTACCCGGCGGAAGCGGGATCGAAGGAATACCAGTCCGCGTGCGTGGCATCGGGCTGGCTGGCACCGTTGCCGGTGAAGGGGCCATCCGCCACATAGGTGCCCGGGTTCACGAGCAGCAGGGCGTTCGTGCAGAGGTCGCCTTGGGCCAGGAGGGGCAGGGGGCAGCAGGCGAGGAGGAAGGGTAGGAGGCGCTGGAGCATGGGCGATGGATGGCAGGGGGAACGACCAAGGTAACCGTTCATCCCGTTCGGTCGCGCCTTCCGGCAAGGCGCTCAGCGGCCCTTGCGGGTGCGTGTCTTGTCCGGGGCCTCGTGGAAGAAGTAGCGCACGTCGAGGGTGAGGTAGCTGCCGTCGAGGGCGGTGCGCAGGGTGGTGGGGAAGAAGATGGCGTCGTACCACGTGAGGTCGGCCGTGGCCATTTCGTTGAAGGGGCGGTGGTAGGTGGCGCCGAGGTAGAAGTAGCCTGACCGCTCGGAGCGGTACTCCACGCCCACGTTGCCCACCACGC
>JBIJCH010000410.1:0-2621 GCA_044344815.1 Flavobacteriales bacterium
GTCCTTTTGCGCATCGCTGGGGTACATGTCCAGGGAGAAGCCCAGGGCATTGTTCATCCAGGTGCGCTGGCCGAGCCGGATGTACACCATGGCCAGCACGGGCACTTCGTACCCCACGTACCGCACGGAGGACCCTTCCTCGTAGCCGCTGGTGTCGTTGGCCACGCTGAAGTCGTAGCGCCGCGTGATCTGGTTGATGCCGGTCTCGAGCGACACGGCCTTGGTGAGCCCGGTGCGCACCACCATGCCGAAGGCGGTGCCGCCGGTGAGCTCCATCGCCCCCCGGATGGGCGGGTCCTCCACGGTGGTCACGGGGTCGAACAGGGAAAGCGGCAGCACCGGCTTGTACTGGATCCCGAAGGTGGTCACCCCCAACTGCCCGTGCGCGTGGCCGGAAGCAGCGATGAACAGGAGCAATGCGGGCAGGAAGCGCGCCGTCAGCGCATCTCGGCGAGTTCGGTTCGGCGCGGGTCGGCGTTCACCATGAGCCGCTGGCCCACGCGAAGCCGCGTCCGTCGGGTGATGCCGTTGAGCTCGCACAGTGCGTCGAGGGGAATGCCGTACCGTTCGGCGATGCCGTAAAGATGCTCACCTTTTCCCACCGTGTGGAAGCGTGTGCCCATGGGGTAGGCCGCATAGCTCCACCGGGTCTTCTTCAGCACCAGCGTGTCGCAGCGCAGCTCCCCCTCGCCGAAGGAGATCAGGTGGGCGGGGTCCACGGGGATGCCCTTGAAGCGCACCTCGAAGTGCAGGTGGCTGCCGGTGCTGTGGCCGCTGCTGCCGCCCAGGCCCACCACCGTGCCGGCATCGACCACGTCGCCGCTGCGCACCTTCAAGCGGTGCAGGTGGGCGTAGTAGGTCTCCAGCCCATTGTAGTGCCGCACCACCACCAGGCGCCCGAAGCCGCCGGAGGTGCCCGCGAACCGCACCACACCCGGGAAGCTGCTGCGCACCGGGTCGCCCACCACCAGGTCGAGGTCCACCCCGTTGTGCGGTCGCCCGTCGCGCCAGCCGAACCGGCTGGTCATCACCGGGGGCACCGGCATCCGGAAGCCGCATTCGCCGTCCCTGAGCTTCACCAGCACCACGGTGTCCTTGGCCGACAGCTCCGGTCCGTAGGCATTGGGCTGCGTGCTCACCCAGGCCCCGTAGAGCTCCTCGCCGGGCGCCACGTTCGAGCTGGACCACGGAAGCACCAGCGCCTGGTCCACCGCCGCCTGGCTGGGCATGTTGCTGGCGTAAAGGTTGATCTCGTTGATGAGCGCGTAGGGCACCGTGTCCAGCTCGAAGAGGGAGTCGATCAGCACCACCATCTGGTCGGTGTCCATGGACCGGATGCGCTTGAAGAGGCGGAGGTCGCGGATCAGGTCGCCGGGCGCCGGGTCGAGCGTGCAGAGGGAATCCAGCAGGACGTCCAGGCGCTCGTCGCTCAGGGCCTCGTTCGCATCGAGGAGCTTCTCATCGCCGTACACCACCAGCGCCGCCACCGTGTCGGTGCGGGTGGTGTCACTGCTCACGCCGGCATCAGCCCGCAGGGGGCAGATCGCCAGCAGCAGCAGGCACACCAGGCAGGGGATGGGGCGTAGCGTTACCATGGCATAGGCCCGCACGCAGGGGGCTGGGCCGGAGCAGGCACCCTGTGTACGGAAGAAGGAGCCGTGAAGATACCCGGCACCACAGGTGGACGGGACCGATCCGGCCCGGTCTCTTGGGATCCCGCCGGTGATGTCGTAAGTCGTTGGTGCTCAGGCGGTCAATCGGCGTGCCAGGTGGTCACGTCGGGCAGCGGCTTGCGGTAGCCCTTGGGCCAATCCCCGGCCGGGTAGCCCATGTAGAAGAGCCCCAAGCACCGGTCGCCTTCGGCCAGGCCGAGGAAGTGTCGCATGCCGTCGCCGGTCACCACCGACCCGGTGCCCCAGAAACCGCCAAGGCCATAGGCCGTGCAGGTGAGGTGCATGTTCTGCACCGCGCAGGCCACGGCGAGCTGCTCCTCCAGTTCGCTGATCCTGCCCTTGGGGTCGCGCGCCAGGCCCAGGGCCACCACCACGCTCGCCTGCAGGGGGCGTTGCATGGCGTTCTCGTGCTTGCGCGGCATGAACTTCTCCGGCGGGGTGATCCGCGTGTACTCCTCGCCCATGAAGGCCGACAGGCGCTCCCGGGCCGCCCCGGTGAACACGTGGAACCGCCAGGGCTGGGTCATCCCGTGGTTCGGCGCCCACGTGCCGTTGCCCAGCACCCGTTCGATGATGTCCCGGTGCACCTCCCGAGTGGTGTAATCCTTCGGATAGATGGTCCGCCGGTCGCGGATGATGTCGGTGAGCTCGCTGACGCTGTATCGCATGGGTGAACTTCAGGCGGTGCACGGACCGACCCAAGGCGCGCAAAACTACCGCGAAGGATCCGCTATCTTTTCAGACCAAATCCCTTCGTCCATGATCCAACGTTACACCCTTCCCCTCCTCGCGATGGTGGCCTGCGTGCCTGCGGTTGCCCAGACGCTGAACGACGGCAGCACCTCCTTCCAGCCGGGCGAGAGCTTCCTGATCCACTACAGCGCCTACGTGCCGCCGGGCAATTCCGGGTCGAACATCACCTGGAACTTCGCCAGCGCCACGGACGAC
>JBIJCH010000031.1:0-11294 GCA_044344815.1 Flavobacteriales bacterium
GAAGTGCACTGACGGAGGCGGGTGCCGAGTGCCTTTCTTCTTATGCCGGCGCTCGCTTGCAGCGAGTGCCCTGCCTTCCCCGGCCTCTGGCCGCCCCGAACCTGAGCTCTGAGCACTTCACAGTTTCATGCTGCTCACCTGACCGCCGGAGGCGGATGGCCATGGAGGCACTTGCTGCAAGCGAGCGCCGGAGTTGCGCTGCATCCGGCGCTCGGCTGCATTGCATCCCGAAGTGCACTGACGGAGGCGGGTGCCGAGTGCCTTTCTTCTTATGCCGGCGCTCGCTTGCAGCGAGTGCCCTGCCTTCCCCGGCCTCTGGCCGCCCCGAACCTCATCCCCCGAACATCCGAAGCACACTGTCCGGGTTCGCGCTGCTCCACGCGTAATGTTCCGGCAGCAGCACCAGACCCTCTTCAACGGGGTTGTTGTGGATGTAGGCCACCTTCTGGTCGAACATGGCCGGGTGGGTGATCTCGATCGGGTGGTTGGTCTTCTGCCAGAACATGAGCGCCTTGTTCTGTCGGGTCCCGAGGGCCGCTTCACGGAAGAGCTGCAGCATCCACTCCCGGCGGCTTTCACCGGGTTCATTGGCGATCAGGTCCAGGAGCTTCTTTGCGGTGAAGCTCTTGAAGTCGCGCAGCACATCGGCCAAGCGGCCCTGCTGCACGCGGGCGATCAGGTGCAGGTGGCTGGGCATGAGCACGTAGGAGAATACCTCCAGTCCCTTTTCACGCTGGCAGAACGCCAGGCTGTCCAGGATCACTTCCGCGTTGCGCCTCCGCGTGAACACATCCGCCCAGCCCACGACGGTCAGCGTGCAGAAGTAGGCCGTGCCCTCCTTGTGGGCTTTGAGGTGCTCGCTCATCGAAGCACGAAAATACCGGTGCCCGCCGGAGGCGGGGCGGTCGGGGGCGAGGCACTCGGCGAAGCCGAGCGCCGGAACCAATTACCGCATCGCACCGGCGCTCGGCTGCATTGCACGCCGAAGTGCACTGACGTAGGCGGGTGCCGAGTGCCTTTCTTCTTATGCCGGCGCTCGCTTGCAGCGAGTGCCCTGCCTTCCCCGGCCTCCGGCCGTTACCGTACTTGGTCTATGAGCACTTCCCGGGTTCATGCTGCTCACCTGACCGCCGGAGGCGGAGAGCAATGGAGGCGCTCGCTGCAAGCGAGCGCCGGAGTCCGGCCTTCCTGCCGACCTTGGCACCATGAAAGCCCTGCCACTCCTCGCGTTCGTCCTGCTGCTCGTATCCTGTGACCAGTCCCCGGCCGTGGTGCCCGCCGCCCCCGAGGACCCCACGCCCGCCATCCTGCAGGTGATGAAGGACCAGGAGCAGGCCTGGGACGCCGGTGATGTGCGTGGCTTCATGGAGGGCTACGCCGACAGCGTGTGCTTCATCGGCCGGCGGGGGCGCACCTGCGGAAAGGAGGCGGTGACCGCCAACTACCTCAAGAGCTATCCGGACAAGGCCGCCATGGGCGACCTCACCTTCGACGGCCTGGAGGTGCTGCCGGCTGGGGAGGACCACGCCTGGTGCACGGGCCGCTGGCATCTGGTGCGCGCAGCGGATACGCTCGGCGGGGGCTTCAGCCTCTTCTGGCAGCGCACACCCAAGGGCTGGTGCATCCTGCGCGACCATACGTACTGAGCCGCGGCTATCTTGCGCACCCCGCCGCGCGCGGGCCTTCCGGAATGACCACCGCGATCATCGCCATCACCGTAGTGGTGAGCCTGCTGGGGCTTCGGGATGCGCGCGTGTTCCAACTCCTGGTGTTCGAGCCCTTCACCATGCACGCCCGGCGTGAGTGGCACCGGTTCGTGACGCACGCCGCGCTCCACGCCCACCTGCCGCACCTCTTCATCAACATGTTCGTGCTTTGGTCCTTCGGCCGCGTGCTGGAGCCCTCGCTGGGCGCGATCTCGGCCTCGGGCGGCGGCCTCGCGTTCCTGCTGCTCTTCCTTGGCGGCACCGTGTTCGCCGCGTTGCCCTCGTACAAGCGCCACATCCACGACCCCGGCTACCGGGCCGTGGGCGCCTCGGGCGCCGTGGCCGCCGTGCTCTTCGCCACCATCCTGCTGTACCCCATGCAGGACCTCTACCTCTTCGCCGCCATCCCCATCAAGGGCTGGCTCTTCGGGCCGCTGTACCTGGCCTACGAGTACTACATGGACAAGCGCGGGCAGGACAACGTGGCGCACGACGCCCATTTCTACGGCGCGTTGTTCGGCCTGGGCTTCATCACCCTCCTGTACCCCCGCGCGTGGGCCGACCTCATCGCGCAGTTCACATGAGCGGGCGCAAGGCCGTGTTCCTGGACCGCGACGGGGTGCTGAACCGCGAGCGCGGCGAGCACACCTGGCGGATGGCCGACTTCGAGGTGCTGCCGGGCGTTCCCGAGGCCCTGCGCCGACTGCGCGATGCGGGATGCCTGCTGGTGGTGGTGAGCAACCAGAGCGGCATCGGCCTGGGGCTGTACACCAAGGTCGAGGTGGAGGCCCTGCACGACTATCTTTCACGCCGCCTCGCCGAAGCAGGCGTGGCGCTGGACGCCGTGTTCTACTGCCCGCATCACCCCACCCAGGGCCGCTGCCTGTGCCGCAAGCCGGGCTCCCTGCTGCTGGAGAAGGCCATCGCGCGCTTCGGCATCGATGCATCCGCCTCGTGGTTCATCGGCGACCGCGAGCGTGATGCGCAGGCGGCGGTGGCCGCCGGTGTGCGCCCGGTGCTGGTGCCCGCCAACGCTCCGCTCGGGCCCGTGGTGGACCAACTCCTGCAGCACGCATGACCCCGCACGTGATCCTCAACGGCGAGCTGTGCGAGGCGGACAAGCCCGTGATCACGCTGGACAACCGTGCGTTCCACTATGGCGACGGCCTGTTCGAGACCATCCGCGTGGTGAACGGCCGTCCCTGCTTCCTGGACGCCCACTGGGCGCGCCTGCTGGAGGGCCTGAAGGTGCTGCGCATCGAGCAGCCCGAGAAGCTGGACCGCACCTCCCTGGAGCGCTACCTCACGCAGCTGGTGGAACGCTGCGAGCTGCCCAACGGCCGGGCGCGCCTCACGGTGTTCCGCGATTCGCCCGGCTATTACCGTCCCCAGCACCACTCCGGCGGCTTCACCCTGGAGCTGAAGTCCATCCCCAGCGAGGTGTACGTGCTGAACGACCACGGCCTCACGGTGGACATCTACCCCGAGATGCGCAAGGCGGTGAACATGCTCGCCGTGCACAAGACCCTCGGCTGCCAGCTGTACGTGATGGCCAGCCTGTGGTGCATGGAGCGCGGGCTCGACGACTGCCTGCTGCAGAACGACCGGGGCAACATCATCGAGAGCAGCAACGGCAACCTCTTCATCGTGAGCAACGGGGTGCTGTACACGCCCTCGCTCACCGACGGCTGCCTGGCCGGGGTGATGCGCATGCAGGTGATCAATCTGGCGCTGGCCAACGGCATCAAGGTGTACGAGTGCTCGCTGAACCCGCAGAACCTGCTGGCCGCCGACGAGCTCTTCTTCACCAACGCCAGCCGCGGCATCACCTGGGTGGGCGGCTACCGCACAAAGCGCTACACGCACCGCATGGCGCAGGCGCTGGTGGACCTGCTGGTGCGCGCGGTCACCACGCCCTGAAGGCTCAGTTCAGCGAGGGGTCCTCGGGGAAGTTCGCCAGGGGCGCGAACGCCTTGCCCATGCCGCGCAGGGTGTCGCCCCACAGGTCCTTGAGGGCGGTGTTCATCACGCGGCGCTTGTCGGCCGGATGCACGAGCCACGAGCGCTGGTCGAGCTCCTTGTCCAGCTGCTTCTCGCCCCAGCCGCTGTAGCCCACGAAGAAGCGCACGTGCTTCGCCAGGCGCGGGTCGGTGGCGAGCAGGGAACGCAGCTGCTCGAAGTCGCCGCCCATGTGCACATCGTTCATCACCGGCACGCTGCCCTCCACATGGCGGCCGAGCGTGTGCAGGTAGTAGAGGTTGCCGCTCTGCACCGGGCCGCCGATGCTGATGCGCGTACGGATGGGCGGCATGTCCTTCAACAGGTCGCCCAGTTCCATGTCGATGAAGCGGTTCAGCACGAAGCCGAAGGAGCCCTCCTCGTTGTGCTCGCACAGGAGCACCACGGTACGGCGGAAGTAGGGGTCGGGCAGGTAGGGCTCGCTCACGAGCAGGCGGCCGCGCGCGGGCGGGTACGCGTTGTCGGGGTCGAGGTCGAGGAAGCTGCCGGGCATGGCGGTGCGACGGTGAAAAGGTAGCATGCCCGGCGGCCCTTGCGCAAGGGGTGACGTGGCTCATGCGTCCGGTGGTGCCGTCCGGTATCTTCGGCCACCACACCGCCATGACCGACCGCCACCGCACCCACCACCGGATCGATTACAGCAAGGCCACGCTGCTCGAGGACGATGCGGGCACGGACCCCTTCGTGCTGTTCGGTCGCTGGCTGCGGAACGCCGAGGAGGATGGCCTGCCGGAGCACAACGCCATGGCCCTGGCCACCGCGGGCCCCTTCAGCATCAGCAGCCGCATCGTGCTGCTGCGCTCCTTCGACCGCGAGGGCTTCGTGTTCTTCACCAACTACAACAGCCGCAAGGCGCTCGACCTGGAGCGCGACCCGCGCGCGGCGCTCACCTTCTTCTGGCCGCAGCACGAGCGGCAGGTGCGCATCGAGGGCCGGGCCGGGCAGGTGAGCGCGGCCGAGAGCGACGACTACTTCCACAGCCGCCCGCTCGAGAGCCGCATCGGCGCATGGAGCAGCGACCAGAGCAGGATGGCGGCCGACCGCACCGCGATCGACGAGCGCTACGCACGCTGGCGCGACCGCCTGAAGGACCAGGAGATACCGCGCCCGGCCCACTGGGGCGGGTACCGCGTGCGCCCGGTGCGCATCGAGTTCTGGCAGGGGCGGCCCAGCCGGCTGCACGACCGCCTCGCCTTCGAGCGCTTCGACGACGGCAGCTGGGGACGTATGCGCCTTCAGCCTTAGGGCGATCGAACAACGGAAAAGAAGGAGCCCCGGGGTGACCGGGGCTCCGTGCATATGGTGAGGTCAGGACCTTCAGTCCTTCTTCGGTGCGGCCTTCTTGGCGGCGGCCTTCTTCGCGGGTGCGGCCTTCTTGGCGGCCTTCTTCGCGGGGGCGGCCTTCTTCTTCGGAGCGCTCTTCACAGCGGCCTTCTTCTTCGCCGTCACGGCGCGCTTCGACGGGCGGCTCTTGCCGCGGCTGCCGATGGTGCGCTTGCCTTTCTTCGACTTCTTGTCACCTTTTCCCATGATGTGGTGTGTTAAGGGTTCACGCCAAAAGTACCCGGGTGCGTTGCGCATGGCCTGCGCGACAGCTCCGCACTTCTCAACGCGCATCTGTTGAAGCGGTGCGGCCTCAGGCGCCACCGCGGGCCTCGCGCCGCAGCCGTTCCTCCAGGTGCTGCGCGCTGTGCACCACCTTGCGCGCCCACTGCAGCTTCAAGGCGATCAGTGCATCGGGCGGAAGCCGCCAGTCGATGGCGCTCGCGCGCAGGCGCTCCATCACCGTGTACAGCACGATCGCGGCGCTCACGGAGATGTTGTAGCTCTCGGTGAAGCCGTACATGGGGATGCGCAGGTGCTCATCGGCGTACTGCATGAGCACGTCGCTGGCGCCGGTGAGCTCGGTGCCGAAGCAGAAGGCCATGGGGCGCGTGAGGTCGATGGTGTCCGGTGTCACGTTCTCGGCACGCGGCGAGGTGACGATGATGCGATAGCCTTCGCGCTTTAGCCGCTGCACGCAGTCCAGGGTGTTCTCCTCACGTTCGCGGTACCGGTGCATGTCCACCCACTTCGAGGAGCCCAGCGTCACATCCGGGTTCACCGTGTACTTGTTGCGGTTCTCGATGATGTGCAGGTCCTGGATGCCGAGCAGGTCGCAGGTGCGCACCACGGCGCTCGCGTTGTGCGGCTGGTAGATGTCCTCGAGCACGGCGGTCACGTGCCGCGTGCGCTCGGGCGCGATGCGGTCGAAGAGGCCGCGCTTGTTCTCCGAGATGAACTGCGCGAGCTGGTCGTAAAGCTGCTGGTCGGTCATCACCGCAAGGGTAGGGGGAAAAAGAGAAGGTCCCTCTTGCGAGGGACCCTCCTTGTTCGGTTGAACGGGTGCTTACTTCACCTTGTTGGAGAGGTCGGCACCGGCCTTGAACTTCACCACCTTCTTGGCAGCGATCTTGATCTCCTTGCCGGTCTGGGGGTTGCGGCCTTTGCGAGCAGCACGCTTGGTGATGCTGAAGGTGCCGAAGCCCACGAGGGCCACGCGGTCACCCTTCTTCAGGGCCTTGGTCGTGTGGTTCACGAAGGCGTCGAGCGCGCGCTTGGCGTCGGCCTTGGAGATCTTCGCCTCGGCGGCGATGCCCTCGATCAGTTCGGCTTTGTTCATGCCCATGGTCGTAGATGGTTTTGAGTTTGTTTGGGTTAGTGAACTCGGAGGCAAATGTATCCGCGGACCCGCGCCCGGCAAGGGTTTCCGGCGGGGCATGCGGAAAATGTTGAAAAAACAGGGGGTTTGTTGATAAGTGCGCCGGAAACCCGCTGGTGGCAAGGGTTTCCGGAACACCCCGTTGCCGGGATCATGCAGGTGTTGGATCAACGCTTCGGCGCCTCCACCGGAACACGGTCGGTGCCATCGAAGAAGGGGGCCTGCACGCTCACCACCTTGAACGGCGTGTCGCCCACGCGCGTGGCCGCATGCGGCGTGCCGGCGGGGATCGCGATCACCTGGCCCGCGCGCACGGTGAAGGTGGAGTCGCCCAGCAGCATCAACGCCTCGCCCTCCAGCACGGTGACATGCTCGGTATGCCGCCTGTGCAGGTGCGGCGGCACGCTGCCGGTGATGCAGATGAGGTAGGAGCTGCACAGGCTGTCGGCATGCAACGGGGTCACCTGCACACCCTGGCCCTCTGCCGCACAGGCGAAGTGCGAAGCGTCGGCCACGCGCTGCCCATGCATGGTGAGGCCCGCAAGGCACAGGGCGAGGGAGAGGGTGATGCGCTTCATGCGATACGCAGGGTGCGTTCGAACCGCAGGCCGCGCAGCAGTTCCTGCGCCGGTAGCCGCCGCTTGCCTTCGGGCTGCACCTCCAACGCTTCCACCCAGCCATCGCCGCATCGCATGAGCAGGCGGCCATCGCGCACCACCACGGTGCCGGGCGCCTCCGGATCGGCGGCATCCTCCACCAGGCGCGTACGCAGCACCTTGAAGTGCACCGGCGGACGCTCGTCGATGTGCAGCATGCACCAGGCGCCGGGCACGGGCGAGAGCCCGCGCACCAGGTCGTGCACGCGCCGCACAGGCCATGCCGGGTCGATGCGGCAGTTCGTGGGGTTCAGCTTCGGGGCCTCGTGCACCCCGTCGATGATCAGGTCCTCCTGGGGGATGCGCTGCGCCCGGCCGGCGAGGATGTCCTGCACCGTGCGCACGAGCAGATCGCCACCGATGTGCATCATGCGGTCGTGCAGTTCGCCGGCCGTCTCATCCGCACCGACCTGGATCGCTTCGCGGGCGATGATGTCTCCGGTATCGATCTGCTGGCGGATGAAGAAGGTGGTGACGCCGGTGGTGCGCTCGCCGTTGATCACCGCCCAGTTGATGGGTGCCGCCCCGCGGTAGTCGGGCAGCAGCGAGGCGTGCAGGTTGATCGTGCCGTGGCGGGGTCGGGCCCACACCACCTCGGGCAGCATGCGGAAGGCGACGACCACATACAACGTTGCCCCCGTGGCATCGAGCGCGTCCAGGAACGCGGGGTCGCGGAGCTTCTCCGGTTGAAGCACGGGGATGCCGAGCGCCAGGGCGCGTTCCTTCACGGCCGGGGCCTTCATCTGCAGGCCGCGTCCGGCGGGCCTGTCGGGCGCGGTGACCACGGCCGCCACCTCAATGCCGGCCTGCACCAGGGCGTCCAGCGAGGCCACGGCGAAGGGCGGGGTGCCCATGAACACGATGCGTTCGCTCATCGGAGGTCCGAAGGTCGGATGTGGAAGCGGTACGGCAGGAGCGCATCGGGTCCCGCGAAATCCACACCGATGCGTGGACCGGCGATGATGGCCCCCCGGGCCACACGCAGGCCACGGTCCTCGATGGTGATCGGTCCCTTCAGCAGATCGGCGCCGGTGTGCGCGGTGCGGATGCCGAGGGCCTTGCTCACCACGCCGGGACCCTTGAGCCAGTGGCCGGCCTCGCGGCCGAGCCGGGTGTTCATCACCACCATCCCTTCCAGCGGCATGGCGGCCCGGATGAGCACCGCATGCGGCGTACCGTGCTCATTGGTCACCACGTTGAAGAGGTGGTGGATGCCGTAGCAGAGGTACACGTAAGCTGTTCCGCCACGGGCGTACATCACCTCGGTGCGTGCGGTGCGCCGGCCGCCATGGGCATGCGAGGCGCGGTCGAGCTCACCGGCATAGGCCTCGGTCTCGGTGATGGCCGCTGCCGTCACCTCATCCTGCATCCGGGTCACCACCACCTTCCCGAGCAGGTCGCGTGCGATGCGGACCACATCGTGGCCCAGGTAGAAGGAGCGGGGCAGTGTGCTCATGCGCTCGCGTGCGGGTCCTCATCGCGCTGCCAGCGTTCGCGGCGCACGGCCTCCTCGTCGCGCATGCCCTCAGGGCCGGTGGCGTTCCGCTGCGCCCTGCGGCAGGTGTCGCACACGCCGCAATCGCGTTCCGGCGCCTCGCCGAAGTAGGCCAGCAGCAGGCGCATGCGGCACGTGCGCGCATCAGCGGCGTAGGCGAGCATGGCCTCCAGGCGTTGCTCGGCGCGTTCGCGGCGCCCGTCGAGCGCGGCATGCCCGAGCATGAGCAGGGCGGCATCACGGCGGGGCACGAGCAGGGTGGCGGTGGGCAGGTCGGTGCGCGGGCGGTAGAACAGCAGGCCGAGGTGCTGCAGTTCGCGCAGGCCTTCGCCCACGCGCTTCACGGTCCACTTCAGCTGTGCGGCAAGGCGGCCCTCGTCGATCATCGCGGCTTCCTCGAACAGTCCGCCGTGCAGGCGCAGGAGGCACTCCACGAGGGGACCGAGGCGGGCGTTCTCCAGGCGCAGGCGGTGCACATCGCGGTGGTCTGCCCGCATCATGACCCGCGAGGGGTTGCGCGCGCCGTCGGAAAGGCTCAGGGCGCCGTCGAGCGCGAGGGCCTTCAGCGCGTTGTCCACGGTGGTCACCGGCAGCTTCACGCGTTCGGCGATGCCGCGCAGGTCCACCGGGTACTGTTCCAACATCCCGGCGCCGAGGGCGATGCGGTTCATGTCGGCGAAGGACTGGTACACGCGGCGCACGTCCTGGATGGGCGGGAACGAGGCGCGGAGCCTGTCGCGCAGGCGCGCCGCATCGCCGGGGTGGGTGAGGAGCACGGCGTGCGAGGCCACGCCATCGCGACCGGCGCGCCCGGCCTCCTGGTAGTAGCTCTCCAGGTCGGGTGGCGGTTCCAGGTGCACCACGAAGCGCACGTCGGCCTTGTCGATGCCCATGCCGAAGGCGTTGGTGGCGGCCACCACGCGGGTGCGCCCCTCCATCCAGTCGCGTTGCACGCGGTCGCGCTCCTCGAAGGGCAGGCCTGCATGGTAGGCCTCGGCGGTGATGCCTGCGCGCCGCAGGGCCTCGGCGATGCGCACGGTGCCGCGGCGCTCGCGCAGGTACACGATGCCGCTGCCGGTGGCACGCGTGGCGATGCGCAGCAGGCGCCCCATGCGGTCCTCCGTGCGGTCCACCCACAGCCCCAGGCCGGGGCGGTCGAAGGCCCCGCGCACCACGTTGGGGGCGCGGAAGGCGAGAAGCGCCTGGATGTCGTCCACCACGGCGGGCGTGGCCGAAGCGGTGAGGGCCATCACGGGCACCTCGGGCCGCACGGCGCGTACCTCGCCGATGCGCTGGTAAGCGGGCCTGAAGTCGTGGCCCCACTGGCTGATGCAGTGCGCCTCGTCCACGGCGATGAGGCCCAGGGGAAGCCTGGGCAGGCGCGCGGCGAAGAGGTCGGTGCCCAGGCGCTCGGGCGCCACGTACAGCAGGTCGATCCGGCCCACGGCGGCGTTGTCGAGCAGCAGGTCGATCTCGTGGCGCGACAGCTCCGAGGTGAGCGCGCGGGCACGCACGCCCCGGCGCCGCAGGGCGGCCACCTGGTCGTTCATGAGCGCGATGAGGGGGGAGATCACCAGCGCCATGCGCCCCATGGCCAGGGCCGGCACCTGGTAGCACAGGCTCTTGCCGCCGCCCGTGGGCAGCAGCGCCAGCACATCGCGGCCGGCCATCGCCTCGCCGATCACGCGCTCCTGCACCGGCCTGAAGGCGCTGTGGCCCCACGTGTCGCGGAGCACATCGTGGATGCTGCGGGTGATCGGGGCGTTCACGCGGGATGAACGGACGATGAAAAGCGCCGTCCGGGCTGGCGCGGACCGCGGTGTGCCGGGTGTGTACTTGGTTACATTTGCCCCTATACCACCCAACCCGCGATGATCACGACCGGGCAAAAGATAGCGATCGAGGAGACCAAGCGTTCCCGGCTCGCGGAGACCGACCTCGACACGGTGAAGTTCGGCCGCACCTTCAGCGACCACATGTTCGTGATGGACTTCGCGGACGGCCAGTGGCGTGAACCGCGCATCATTCCCTTCGCCGACCTGGAGATGAGCCCGGCCTGCCTGGTGCTGCATTACGCACAGACCATCTTCGAAGGGCTCAAGGCGTACAAGGCGGCCGACGGCTCGGTGAACCTCTTCCGGCCGCGGTCGAACATCGCGCGGATGAACCGGAGCGCGCACCGCATGTGCATGCCCGAGCTTCCGGAGGAGCTGTTCCTGGACGCGCTGATGACCCTGGTGAACAAGGACCGCGGCTGGATCCCGGGTGATGAGGAGGGCGCGCTGTACATCCGCCCGTTCATGTTCGCCGCCGACGAGTTCATCGGCGTGCGCACGGCCGAGACCTACAAGTTCATCATCTTCACCTGCCCCGTTCGCGGCTACTACACCGAGGCGGTGAAGGTGAAGATCGAGACGCATTACAGCCGCGCGTTCCCCGGCGGCACGGGCGAGGCCAAATGCGGTGGCAACTACGCAGCCAGCCTCTACCCGGCCAAGCTCGCGCACGACAAGGGCTACCACCAGCTGGTGTGGACCGACGGCATCGAGCACAAGTACATCGAGGAGAGCGGCACCATGAACGTCTTCTTCCGCATCGGCGACACGCTGGTCACGCCCGAGACCGATGGCACGATCCTGCACGGGGTCACGCGAGACAGCATCATCCAGCTCGCGCGCAGGGAGGGCCTCCCGCTGGAGGTGCGCCAGGTGACGGTG
>JBIJCH010000318.1:0-3339 GCA_044344815.1 Flavobacteriales bacterium
GAACTGTACCACCTTGGCAATGCCCAGCGAGTGCAGGATGTGCCGCTAGTACAGGTGCTCGAAGTCCTTGCGGGAAATGAGGTTGACGCGCTCGTTCCATTCGGCATAGAGCGGGCCCAAGGCCGCGAAGTGTTCCCGCTGCTGGAGGGTGAGCTCTGGGAAGTACTTGAGGAGCAGATCAAGGCCGGTCATGTACAGGTGCATTGGTGAGACGCCGGATAGCCTTCCGCCGCACCGATCCACGCGCAAAGCTTCCGGCGTGACGTCCCATGACACAAATGCCTTAGATGTGGTCCTTGCGGTCCTCCATCAGGTTCAGCAGGAACTCGCGGGCACGGAACAGTTGGGCCTTTACGGTGCCCAGGGGCAGGTCCAGTTCCTCGGCGATCTCCTCGTAGCTGTACTCCTTGTAGTAGCGCAGTTCCACCAGGGTGCGGTAGCGGGGCTTCAGTGTGTCCACCACTTCGCGCATGATGGCGTTCTTCTGCTCGCGGATGGCGATATCCTCCGGGTGGAGCGCATCGCTCTTCAGCTCGATCGTCATCTCGTCGCCATCGTCGGTGCCGATGGGGTTGTCGATGGAGAAGGTCTTCTTCTTCTGCTTGCGGATCCAGTCGATGCAGTTGTTCGATGCGATCTTGAAGAGCCAGGTGCTGAAGGCGTAGTTCGGCGTGTACTGGTGCAGCCGGTGGAAGGCCTTGCCGAACGCCTCGATGGTGAGGTCCTCCGCATCATCCTTGTTGTTGATCATCTTCAACAACATGAAGTAGATGGAGTCGCGGTAACGGGACATCAGTTCGGCGTAGGCCTTCTGGTCCTTCTTGTCCACGGCGCGCCGCACGAGGTTGTAGTCGTAGAGCGCCTTTTCGCTGAGGTTCTCGCTTACTTCCATCGGCGGGGCTTGATGATGAGCGTGCTGAGGTACAGCAGCGGTTCCAAAGCTAGGAACAGCCATTCGAGGGGGAGGGTGAGCCAGATGATGCCGCCGGCACCGAGGCGGCGCATGGCCAGCATGAAGATGGGCATGTAGACCAGGAGCTCAACGCCCAGTCCGAGGGCGGCCTGGAGGGGGCGGCCCAGCATGAGCAGCGCCACGATCGACGCCCAGAGGAGGATGCGCGCAAGGGGGAGCAGGGTGAGCAGCAGCTTGTGGCCGGAGCGGTAGAAGCGGGCGGTGGTGGAGTGGCGGCGCTTGCGGCGGACCCAGGTCGCCAGGTCGGGCGTGGCGCGGGTGGTCATGTACGAGCGCCCATCGGCCACGGCGGCTGTGTTGCGGGCGCGGGCCACCTCGTTGATGAGCAGGTCGTCGTCGCCGCTCATGAGGTGCTGCTGGCCGCGCGCGCCCTTGGCGCTGAAGAACACCTCGCGGGTGTAGCCCAGGTTGCGGCCCACGCCCATGTACGGGAAGCCCGCCTGCGCGAAGCTGATGAACTGCACAGCCTTGCTGAGGCCGTCGTACCGTTCGAGCAGGTTGGTGATGCCGCCCTGCTTCTCGTACGGGCTGTGGCCGATCACGATCTGCCTGCCCCCCCGGAAGCCCGCCGCCATGGTGCTGATCCAGTCGCGCCCCGTGGGCAGGCAGTCGGCGTCGGTGAGCAGCACGTTCGGGTACTTCGCGCTACGGATGCCCACCCCCAGGGCGATCTTCTTGCCGTAGCTGAACTTCTCGTCGGAGGGGATGTTCACCGGGTTCAGCCTGGGCAGGTCGGGCTTCATCCACTGCAGCACCTCCCAGGTGTCGTCGTCGCTGCGGTCGTTCACCACCACCACCTCGAAGGTGCGGTGGTCCTGGTCCATGAGCAGGGGGATGAGCTGCTGCAGGGCGAAGCGCTCGTTGCGGGCGCACACCACCACGCTCACCGGCAGGTCGCGGTCGGGCTCCACGCGCTGCCCGCGGAAGGCCAGGCGGCTGAACAGCACGAAGTGGAAGAAGGCCAGGACCACCAGGGCGGCGCAAAGCAGGATGAACGCCAGCTGTTCGGGCGGAAGGGGCAGGTGCACGGGAAAAGCCAAAGACAACGGGGCGAAGCTACCCGGGGGTGTCCCGCAGGGGGGTGCAAGGCCCTGGCAGATATGAACAGGGGGGCTGTGGAACGGGAGACGGCCCCGCCCCATCTTTGCCGCCGTGCGTTTCGAGCTCCACACCACCGACCCCGCCAGCAAGGCCCGGGCCGGCACCCTGCACACGGGCCATGGCCCCATCCCCACCCCCGTGTTCATGCCCGTGGGCACCCTGGGCGCCACCAAGGCCGTGCACATACGCGAGCTCCGCAACGACATCGGCGCCCCCGTCATGCTCAGCAACACCTACCACCTGTACCTGCGGCCCGGGACGGAGGTGCTGGAGCACGCCGGCGGGCTTCACCGGTTCAACGGGTGGGACCGCCCGATCCTCACCGACAGCGGGGGCTTCCAGGTGCACAGCCTCAGCGATATCCGGAAGATCACCGAGGAGGGCGTGAAGTTCCAGAGCCACATCGACGGCAGCCGCCACCTGTTCACCCCCGAGAGCGTGATGGACGTGCAGCGCAGCATCGGCGCAGACATCTGCATGGCCTTCGACGAGTGCACACCCTGGCCCTGCGACCTGAAGTACGCCACGGACAGCATGCACCGCACCCACCGCTGGCTCGACCGGTGCATCGCGCGCTTCAACGCCACGGAACCGAAGTACGGGTACGAACAGGCCCTCTTCCCCATCGTGCAGGGCAGCACCTTCCCCGAACTGCGGAAGCAGAGCGCGGAACACGTGGCCGGCAAGGGAGCCGTGGGCAATGCCATCGGCGGCCTCAGCGTGGGCGAGCCCGAGGAGGAGATGTACGCCATGGCCGGGCTGTGCTGCGACATCCTGCCCGCCGACCGTCCGCGCTACCTGATGGGCGTGGGCACCCCGTGGAACCTGCTGGAGAACATGGCCCTGGGGGTGGACATGTTCGACTGCGTGATGCCCACCCGCAACGGCCGCAACGGCATGCTCTTCACCCGGCAGGGCGTGCTCAACATCAAGAACAAGCAGTGGGCCGACGACCATGGCCCGCTCGACCCCGATGGCACCTGCTGGGTGGACAGCTTCCACAGCCGGGCCTTCGTGCGGCACCTGTTCGTGACCAACGAGATGCTCGGCCAGCAGATCGCCAGCCTGCACAACCTCGCCTTCTATGTGGCACTGATGAACGAGGCCCGCGAGCGCATCCTGGACGGCAGCTTCAGCGATTGGAAGGCACGCTTGTTGCCCGTGCTCAAGACCCGGATCACCGGATAGGCTCCTGGCAATGTGCAAATGGCTGAATGTGAAAATGTGGCTGCCGGTGTTGGGGGCCAGCGCCCAAAGCTTCGCCT
>JBIJCH010000042.1:0-10597 GCA_044344815.1 Flavobacteriales bacterium
GAAGGAGGAGATGGGCCGCGAGATCGCCACGCTCGAGGAACAGCTCGAGGCGATGCGCGGCGAGAAGACCAGCGTGCTGGCCAAGGCCCGAGCCGCCGAGGAGCGCAGCACCGTGGCACGCGGCCAGGCCGCGCTGGTGCGTCACCTGCAGGAGAAGGGCGATGCGCTGCCGGTGACGGAGCTCGGTGCCGACCGTGTGGAGGCCCTCGGGCAGAAGATCGCAGGCAACGGCTCGCGCATCGAGGCGCTGGCCATCGATGAGCGTTACGATGCCCAAGTGGCCGGCGATGCCGCCGCGGTCGCGGCCCGCACCTTCGACTGGGGCGGTACGGCGTCCGTTGGGGAGCTTGCTGCAGAGGGAGCGCAACAGACCGCGCGCGCCGAAGGTGCCGCATCCGCGGTGGTCCCCGCCACCACCACGTTGACCGTGGGCGGAGGGCAGGCGGACACTATCGCGACCCAGGGCGGCGAAGCGCTCGCAGGAGGGACCCGCTCGGCCGAGGCTGAAGCGACCGGTAACGCCCAGGATGCCGTGCCCGCCCGCACCGAGGCCGAGCTTGTCTCCATGCGCGGGGCCGTTGTGGAGACGCCCGCGACCGAGGTGCCCGATGGGGCCTTCGTGCAGGCCAACGAGCTCGCGGAGCTCAAGCAGCTGCGCGATGCCGAGCGCAACAAGGCCCGCCGCGACAGCCTCGACCAGCGCATCGCGGCGATCGAACGCGGGGCGGCGGCCGACACCGCCCAGCAGCAGGTCGATGCCGTGGAGCAGGTGGTCGCTGAGGAGCCGCCCGCAGGAGCCGCGCGCACCTTCGACCCGGCCATCTCCGACGAGGCCCTCACGGCCCTGCTGTACCCCGAGTTCACCGAGGACCGCGACCGGATGACGGGCGGCACGCTCGACAGCCGCCAGCGCACCATGGGGCTGCATGGGCTCGAGCTGATGCTGGTGGACAGCATCGAGGCCGAGACCGCGCGCCAACTGGCCGAACTGGAGGCCGACCCCGGCAACGCCGCCACGGTGCTTCCGCGCGTGGACCGGCTGCGCCGCATGAAGGAGTCGCACCAGGCCGAGGCCGAACGGATCCTCGCCAGCGGCGACCAGCAGTACGCGGCCTCCGAGACCCAACAGGCCGAGGCGGCCATCCGCCAGGAGGAGGACGCCCGCCTCGGAGCCGAACGATCCGCCGGGGATGAACGCATGGACCTCACCTCCCACGTGGACCGGTACGTGAGCGTGGAGGATGGGGCCGTAGGCCGCGAGTTCGTCTACGAGAGCGTGGTGGAGCATCGCTCGCCCACCGTACGCGAGGCGGTGGCACTGAAGGACCGCGACCTGGAGCGTATCGCGATGCTGGGTGATGAGATCGATTCGCTCGAGACCGTGCTGGAGGATATGCCAGCAGGCAAGGCTTACGACAAGCTGCGCGACCGTACCGACAAGCTCATCGACCAGGAGATGGTGCTGCGCACCGAAATGGGGCAGCAGATGGCGTTCATCAGCAGGGAGGAGTACAAGGCCGGCGTTGACAGCCTGAAGGATGTGCTCGCCGCGGTGCAGGCGAAGGGGCTTCCGCCCAACGAACCGATGGTGCTGATGGCCCTGGAGATGGAGCGGAGCGCCCAGGTGCGCTTCGACCTGGCCCAGGCCAAACGCAAGGAGGCCGACCGCATCGAGGACATCGTGAAGCGGGACGTGCTTTACCGCGAGGCCTATCAGGAGGAGCTGCTGGCGCTGCGCGACCTCGACAAGGCCATCACCGTGAACAACGCCCTGCTGCTGCCCGACCACGTGCGCGGCAGCTCGCTCACCTACGCCCAGGTGGAGCAACGCCTGTTCGGCGAAGGCGAGGAGCCGGTCGCTTCGGAGGACACGCGTCCGCGCGTGATCGAGGAGCAGGTGCGCCCGGCGACGGCGGACAGCAGCGTTGCTGCGGAGTCGACCGTGCCGGCGGCGCTCACTGCGGGTGAACTGGAGCGCTACCAGCGGTTCATGGTGGCCGATCCCGGGTCCGCACGAATGGCCGACGCACTCGCCGTGGACGTGAACGTGCTGGCGCTCGAAGGCCGTCAGGCTCGCGAGGAGGCCCGCCGCCTCGAGGACCGGTCGCTGGCGATGGCCGACCTGGCCGTGGCCAAGCGCGACAGCGCCGCAACCGCCCGAAAGCGCGACCGCGACCGCCTCACGGCCGAGTCGCTCCGCCTGCAACAGCTGTCCGATTCGCTGCACCAGGCATCGCTCGCCACGGAGCAGCGCGCCCAGGAGCTCGACCTCCTCCAGCGGGAGGTGGAGGAGGCCCAGGCCTTCGCCGATCGCTTGAAGCGCTACTACTACCTGAGCAACGAGGACCAGCTTGTGGTGATGAACGATGTGGACCACAGCCGCTATTTCATGGCCCGAACCCTCAGCCTGGAGCAGCAGCAGAAGGCGGATGCCGCGCGGCAGGAGGCCATGGGCGGCCGGCAACTCTCGGACACCCTGCTGGCGCAGGCCACCAGGCTGCTTTCAAGCCCCGACCTGCCCGATGGGCGGGTGAGCGACGAGCGGATGGCCGAGGCAGGCCGGTTGAACGACCGGGCTGTGGCCCTGCGCTCGCGCTCCGATTCGCTGGCCGCGGTGGCCGAACGCATGAAGGATGCCTCCGACCTGAACGACCGGCAGGCCGCCTTACTGCTGCAGGGCATGGCTCCCGAGAAGAGCACGGCCGTGATGGCCATGGAGCAGCGGGCCCGCCGCATCGACCCGCTGATCGCCGGGTCGCGCGCCCTCATCGCCCAGGTGGACTCGATCAAGGCGCGTGAGCAGGCGCTGGCGCAAGCTCAGCGGCCAACGCAGGGGCAGCAGCAGGCCCAGGTGCAGGCGGGCGACCAGGCCCCGGCCGCTGAGCCGGCCACCGCCTCGGAGCAGGCGCAGGCACGCCCGGTGGAGCCGGCACGGACCGTGACCGAAGGCGCTGCCGGCACTGGTACGGAGACCACTGCCGAGCGCCCGGCCACTGTGGTGCGGCCCGCCACAACGAACGTACCCGAGCAGGGCAACGTGGATGTTCCCGCAGTAGGCGCGTTCGTGAGCCCCGAGGTGCTCACCGGCGACATCTTCGGATTCCGTCAGAACGATGGTGCCCGTCAGCCCATCCTGAAGGACCAGCCCATGCCGAAGGGCGTGGTGTTCAAGGTGCAGGTGGGCGCGTTCAAGAACGAGATCCCGCAGGAGCTCTTCAGCGACATGACCCCGGTGATGGGCGAGACGACCGCGTCGGGGGTCACGCGCTACACCGCCGGCATGTTCACCACGCCCGAGGCGGCTGAGAAGGCGAGGGCGCAGGTACGCGAGCGCGGCTACCGCGATGCCTTCGTGGTGGCCTACGAGGATGGCCGTCGCATCCCGATGGCCCAGGCCGTGAAGGCCATGCAGCCGCTGGCACCGGCCGTGGCCATCGCTCCGGCCACGACCACCGGGCGTCCGGCCGCCGTGATCAAGCCGCCGGCCCAGGCCGCCGCCCCCGTGGACGAGGCCCGGGTGCTGGACGCCTACCCGGCCACCGCCGAGGAGCTGCTCAAGCAGTTCGCGCCGCCGGCCGATGCCGCCGCGTACTACAACGACCCCACCGCCGCACCCGCGCGCCAGGTGGAGACGGTGAAGGGCCTCTTCTTCACCGTGCAGGTGGGGGTGTACAGCAAGCCCACGCCGCTGGACCGGCTGTTCAACATCACCCCGCTCAACAGCGAGCGCACCGAGACCAACAAGATCCGCTACACCACCGGGGTGTTCCTCGACCAGGATCGGGCCCGTGCCCGCAGGGATGAGGCCGTTGGGCTGGGGGTGAAGGACGCCTTCATCACGGCCTACCTCAACGGCAAGCGCATCCCCATGCGCGATGCCCGCGCCCTGCTGCAGAAGTTCGGCCCCAGCGTGCTGGCCGACCCCGCCATCGAGACCCGGTAGGTGCCCCCCGGATCATCGTACCTTGCGCCTCCACAACGGAGGCCATGGGTCATCTTCTTTCCCCCGAGGAGGCGTTGCTCGAGGAAGTGCTCCTGGAGAGCGGTCCGGTGCGCGAGCTGATCCTCCACAACGACGACGTGAACACCTTCGACCATGTGATCGAGAGCCTGGTGGAGATCTGCGGGCACGATGAGATCCAGGCCGAGCAGTGCGCGTGGATCGTGCATTACAACGGCAAGTGCAGCGTGAAGCGCGGCACCTTCGACAACCTCGAGCCCCGTTGCACGGCCCTGCTCGACCGGGGCCTCAGCGCCACCATCCAATGAGCCTGGTGCGCCCGGTCCGCGTGGCGGCCGTGCTGGGTGCCGTGCTGCTGGTGCACGCTTGCGCCCGGGTGCCCATCACCGGGCGCCGCCAGCTGCACCTGCTGGACGAGGGGCAGATGATGGGCATGGCGCTCACCCAGTACGAGGCCTTTCTCCAGGAACATGCGCCGCTGCCCGATGGCGATGCCCGCGTGAAGCAGGTGCGCCGCATCGGTGAGAAGCTGGCCGCGGCGGCCACCACCTACCTGAACGAGCACCATGCCGGCGACCGGGTGGCCGGCTTCCAATGGGCCTTCAACGTGGTGGACGACGCCACCGTGAACGCCTGGTGCATGCCCGGCGGCAAGGTGGTGGTGTACACGGGCATCCTGCCGGTGACCCAGGACGAGGCCGGCCTGGCCGTGGTGATGGGCCATGAGATCGCGCACGCCATCGCGCGCCACGGCAACGAGCGCATGAGCCAGGCCATGGCCGTGGAGGGGGCGGGCATGACGCTGGATGTGTTCACTTCCCAGAAGCCCGGCTACGCGCGCGACCTCTTCCTGCAGAGCTATGGCATCGGGTCGCAGCTGGGCATGCTGGCCTACAGCCGCAAGCACGAGACCGAGGCGGACAAGATGGGTCTGGTGTTCATGGCCATGGCCGGTTACGACCCCCGCACCGCGCCCGCCTTCTGGCAGCGGATGGCCGCGCAGGGTGGGGGAGGCCAGCCGGAGTTCCTCAGCACGCACCCCAGCGACGAGACCCGGGTGAACGACCTGGAGGTCTTCATGCCCGAGGCGCTGAAGTACTACCGGCCCTGAGCGGGCCATCCGAACCTTCCACATGCGGAACCGCTGGATGCAACGGTCGCGGGAGCTCCTTCTCCGCATCACGCGGGGCCTGCCGCACTGGCTGGGCCGCACCCTGGTGCGCTTCACCTTCGCATCCGGCGTGCTGGCCCTGGTGATGGTGGCGCTGGCCTTCACGCGCCTACCCTTCGATGCGCACCGTGCGCTCGGCCTCGCTGCCGGTACGTGCACGAAAGCACCGGCGGCCATCGTGGTGCTGGGCGGCAGCGGCATGCCCTCGGGGGCGGAACTGCGTCGCCTGCAGCACGCGGCCGCCGTGGCCGCCGCCGCACCGGCCGCAACGGTCATCGTGGTGCATCCGCCGGACACCGGCGTCATGCGGCTCATGATCGAGGAATTGGTGTGGCGGGGGGTGGACCGCTCCCGGATCAGGCCCGTGCTGGAAGGGACCAACACACGCGAGCAGGCCCTCGCCGTGCGATCGCACATGCCCGGCATGCTCACCGCCGGCATCGCCATCGTGACGGCGCCCGAGAACATGTACCGCAGTGTGCGCACCTTCCAACGGGCGGGCTTCCTGGCGGTGTGCGGCGAGCCGGCCTGGGACAACCCCATGTTCATCGACCTGGCCTACGGCCATCGCCGCATCGGAGGCCGCGCCTGGCTGCCCGACGTGGGCGACGACCCCGGCGTGCGCTACACCTTCTGGAACTACCTCAAGCTGGAGGTGACCTGCCTGCGCGAATACACGGCCATCGGCTATTACTGGCTGAACGACTGGATCTGAACCCAACGTTGGGCCGTTCCGGATGCTTGTCTATCTTTGCCGCCGCTTTACCGGGACCCGTAGCTCAATTGGATAGAGCATCTGACTACGGATCAGAAGGTTTGGGGTTCGAATCCCTACGGGTCCGCAAAAGCATGAAGGCCTCCACAAGGGGGCCTTCTTCTTTTTTCCTTGGTGGCGTGAACGGGTCGCCCTCCCCCTGGTACCTGCGTTACGCGTGGACCCTGCCGCCCGCGGTGGCCCTGCTCGCGGTGCTGGCCATGGGCCATCAGGGGCTTCACGGGCAGGACGCGCACGACTACCTGCGCGTGGCGCGAGCCTGGACCAGCTGGCTTCGCGGTGGTGACACACCGGAGGCGACCGAGCATCCGCAGGCCTTCCCCTTCCTTGGTGCATTGCTCGGTGCGGTCACCGGTGAACCCTTGAGCGCCTTGCGGCTGCTGGCCTTCGCCTCCCTGCCGGTCGTTGTCCTGCTCGTGTGCCGGGTCCTTCGGCGTTCCGGGGCCGACCCTTCGGCCGGGGTGCTCCTGCTGCTGGGGGCGAGCCCGTTCCTGCTGCGCCATGCCTTCACGGTGATGAGCGACCTGCCTGCCCTGGCCTGGAGCACTGCGGCATGGGCCTGCCTGGTGGCCTGGGACCGTGATCGAAGGCCGCTCCAAGCGCTGCTGTTCGTCCTGTTGGCGGCAATGGCCTGCCTCACCCGGTACGCCGCAGCTCCCTTGTTGCTGGGTGGCCTGGTGGCCTTGCCATGGCCGCATGTGCGCCCGGTGCTGCGGTGGGTGGGCATTGCCGCGCTGCTGGTGGGCCTTATGCTGCTCGCGGCCATGGCCGGGGAGCACGTATGGCCCTCCGCCCGTGGAGGATCGCCTCTGGTCGGCTGGGCGCCTCTGAACGCGCTCCGCACGGTACTTCACAGCGACGACGGCGAGCTGCGGTACGCGGTGCCCAATGCCGTGAACGCGCTCAAGGTGTTCGTGCATCCCGGCTTCTTGTTGCTCGGTCCGGTGCTGATCCCCTTCATTCGGCGTGGTGACCTGCTGGCCGGTCCGCAGCGGATCGCAGCGGGCATGGTGGCGGCCTATCTTCTCTTCGTCATGGGCATGCCGTTCCAGAACGACCGCGTCCTGCTGCTGGCCCAGCCCTTTGTGGCCGTGCTGCTGTTCCCGGCCTTCGGCCGCGCGCAGCATTGGGTGGCGGACAAGGGCCTGCGCCCCCGTGTGGTGGTGGTGCCGCTCGTGCTGGTGCAGTTGGCGCTCTTCGTGCGTGCCATGCTTCCGTTCATGCGGCAGGAGCAACTGGAGCGACACTGGGCCGCGGAGGTGTGTGCTACCGGCAGGTCACGCATCTACACCCACGGGTTGGGCGGCGCCATCGGCACCTGGTGCCCGGCGGTGCAGGTCACCGAGCTGTGGTACGCGCCGATCGACCGGTTCGAGCCCGGCGCCCTCCTGCTCGTGCAGCCCCACGCGCTGCGCCACCAATGGGCGGGCATGGACCCGGCGACCAGTTTCCAGCGCGCGCAGCAGCAGGGTTTGCTCACAAGGCTGGAGGGCCCGGAGGGATGGACCTTGTTCGAGGTGGTGAAGGAGCGCTGAGCTTCAGCCCCGGCGAAGGGCGACCACGGCCCGCACCAGGTTGGGCAGGGTGAACAGGCACCAGGCGCACTCGAGGATGATGAAGCCCCACTGCATCGCGCGCACCGCATCATAGGCCAGCAGCGCCGCTCCGAGCAGGTTCAGCGCGAGGTAGGGCACCGAATCGCCCTTCAGGCGGCCGGTCTGCGACAGGGCGTAGGCGAGCAGCAACAGGGCCGCACCGATGAGCTGGGGCAGTTGGGACATGCGACCAAGATAACCGGGGGGTGGAAGGGGTTATCTTCGCGCGCCCAAAACCGCCCGATGCACGAGCGGAGGCGGGACTTCCGGATACCATGGGACTGAAATGCGGCATCGTCGGCCTGCCCAACGTGGGCAAGAGCACCCTGTTCAACTGCCTCAGCAACGCCAAGGCGCAGGCGGCGAACTTCCCCTTCTGCACCATCGAGCCCAACGTGGGCACCATCACCGTGCCTGACGCCCGCCTGAACAAGCTGGCCGAACTGGTGAAGCCGCAGCGCATCGTGCCCACCACCGTGGAGATCGTCGACATCGCCGGCCTGGTGAAAGGCGCCAGCAAGGGCGAGGGCCTGGGCAACCAGTTCCTTGGCAACATCCGCGAGTGCGATGCCATCCTGCACGTGCTGCGCTGCTTCGACGATCCCAACGTGGTGCACGTGGACGGCAGCGTTGACCCCGTGCGCGACAAGGAGGTGATCGACATCGAACTGCAGCTGAAGGACCTGGAGACCGTGGAGCAGCGCATCAAGAAGGTGGAGAAGCAGGCCCAGATCGGGGAGAAGGAGGCCAAGCGCCGCTTCGACCTGCTCACCCGCATCCGCGAGGCCCTGCTGAAGGGGCAGAGCGCCCGCACGGTGATCACCACCAACGACGACCCCGCGCTGGTGAACGAGTTCCAGCTGCTCACCACCAAGCCCGTGCTGTACGTGTGCAACGTGGAGGAGAAGAGCGCCACCACCGGCAACGCCTACGTGGACAAGGTGAAGGCCGCCGTGGCCAGCGAGAACGCCGAGGTCATCTTCGTCACCGCCGCCATCGAGGCCGAGATCGCCAGCTTGGAGACCCCCGAGGAGCGGGAGATGTTCCTGAAGGACATGGGCCTTGATGAGCCCGGCGTGAACAAGCTGATCCGCGCCGCCTATCACCTGCTGAAGTTGCAGACCTACTTCACCGCCGGGGTGCAGGAGGTGCGCGCGTGGACCATCCACCAGGGCGACACGGGCCCCAAGGCCGCAGGCGTGATCCACACCGACTTCGAGAAGGGCTACATCCGCGCCGAGGTGATCGGCTACGACGACTATGTGACCCTGGGCAGCGAGGCCGCCTGCCGTGCCGCGGGCAAGCTGCGCACCGAGGGCAAGGAGTACGTGGTGAAGGACGGGGATGTCATGCACTTCCTGTTCAACGTCTGAGCCTCCCGGCGTTCCGTCCTTTCGGTGATCGCGGTGTCGCCCTGTACGTCCCGTGACGAAGGCCGGCGCGCCGTCCTACCTTGCGGCGTTCTTCAACTGCTCCGCATGAAACGCATCATCCCGTCGATCGTGGCCCTGGTCACCCTGGCCGCCTGTTCCCAGGCCCCTGAGAAAGACACCAACACCATGGAAGCCAATACCGCAAACCCCTTGCTGGTGCCCAGCACCCTGCCGTTCCATGCCCCCGACTTCAGCGCCTTCAAGGACGCCGACATCCGGCCGGCCATGCTGGAGGCCATGGCGCGCCACCTGGCCGAGATCGACGCCATCGTGAACAACAGCGAGGCGCCCACCTTCGAGAACACCATCGCGGCCATGGAGAAGAGCGGGCAGGACCTCACCCGTGTGAGCAACATCTTCTACAACCTCACCGGAAGCGCCACCAACGACAGCCTGCAGGCCGTGAAGGCCGACCTGGCCCCCAGGCTCGCCGCGCATACCGACGCCATCACGCTCAACGGCAAGCTGTTCCAGCGCATCAAGGCCGTGCACGACCAGTTGCCGGCCATGACCATGGAACCGGTGGACGCCCGCCTGCTGGAGCGCTACTACACCCGCTTCGTGCGCGCCGGCGCCCTGCTGGACGAGGCGGGCAAGGCGCAGATGAAGAAGCTGAACGAGGAGGAGGCCGACCTCATCACCCGGTTCGAGGACAACATCCTCAAGGAGCGCACGGCCTCGGCCATCTTGGTCGACGATGTGAAGCAGCTCGACGGCATGAGCCCCGAGGGGATCGAGGCCGCCGCGGCCGCCGCCAAGGCGAAGGGGCAGGAAGGCAAGTGGCTCATCGACCTGCGCAACACCACCACCCAGCCGGCCCTCGCCGAGCTGAAGGACCGCGCCCTGCGCGAGCGCATCCTGCAGGCATCGCTCGCCCGCAACGGCCGCGGCAACGAATGGGACAACAAGAAGATCATCGCCCGCCTGGCCCAGCTGCGCGCGCAGAAGGCGAAGCTGCTCGGCTTCCCCAGCTGGGCGCACTTCGTGATGGACGACCAGATGGCCAAGAGCCCGGACCGCGCGCTGAAGCTGATGGCCGACATGGCCCCGGCCGCCGCCGCCAACGCCCGCAAGGAGGCCGCCAATCTGCAGGCCATCGTGGACGGGCAGGGTGGGGGCTTCAAGGTCTCGGCGGCCGACTGGGACCTCTACGCCGAGCAGGTGCGCAAGGCCGAGTACGACCTGGACGAGGCCGCGGTAAAGCCCTACCTCGAGTTCGAGACCGTGCTGCAGAACGGCGTGTTCTTCGCGGCCAACAAGCTCTTCGGGCTCAGCTTCAAGGAGCGCAAGGACCTGCCCGTGTACCACCCCGACGTGCGCGTGTTCGACATCATCGACACCAACGGCACTGCGATCGGCCTGTTCTACGGCGACTACTACGCCCGCGACAACAAGAACGGCGGCGCGTGGATGAGCAGCTTCATCGACCAGAGCACCCTGCTGGGCCAGCAGCCCGTGATCACGCAGAACTGCAACTACGTGAAGCCAGCCGCCGGCCAGCCCTGCCTGCTGAGCTGGGACGACGTGACCACGCTCTTCCACGAGTTCGGCCACGCCCTGCACGGCATGCTCAGCGCGCAGAAGTACCCCAGGTTCGCGGGCACCAGCACCAGCACCGACTTCGTGGAGTTCCCCAGCCAGGTGAACGAGAACTGGGCGCTG
>JBIJCH010000295.1:0-3604 GCA_044344815.1 Flavobacteriales bacterium
CTGCCCCAGCTCCACGAGCATCACCAGGATGTCGGCATCGGTGATCGCCTCGTCCACGGCGTGCATCATGCGCTTCTGCAGCTTGTACTGCGGCTCCAGGATGCCGGGGGTGTCGGACAGCACCAGCTGGTGCTCGTCCCCGTTGAGGATGCCCAGGATGCGGTGCCGGGTGGTCTGGGCCTTGGGGTTGGTGATCACCAGCTTCTCGCCGAGCAGGGCGTTCACCAGGGTGCTCTTGCCCACATTGGGCTCACCGATGATGTTGACGTATCCGGCCTTGTGCGCCATGGGAAAAGCTCCGCGAAGATCGCCGATCGGACCGCACCGATGGCGGGGACCGACAGGCCTGAAAAACCGAAAACCCGGCCTTTCGACCGGGCTTTCGTTGTAGCGGGGGTAGGACTCGAACCTACGGCCTTCGGGTTATGAGCCCGACGAGCTACCATCTGCTCCACCCCGCAGTGGGCTGCAAATGTAGTTCTTTTTCGGTGCGTTCCGACGAAAGCTCATGGAATGACCTTGAAGGCGAGCGGGGCCAGGTCGCGGACCGGGCCCTGGCCGTTGGCCAGCTGGGCCTTGATGCCCTCGAAGTACACGCGTTCCCCCTGGCGCACCGCAGCGAGCAGCGTCCTCACCTCATCGGTGAACTGGTTGCCGTCCACCTGCTTCTCCACCACCTGGCTCCCGCGCACCGCCACCACGCGGAACCGCAGGACCTTCCACGGCGCATCAAAGTCGGAATCCTCCAGCCGGGCGACCACTCCCTGTGCGGCCTGCAGCTCGGCCTTTCGCACCTGCTGTTCGCGGGCGCCCTTGCCCGCCACGAAGGCCGACGGCGGCGGCAGGTCCTTCACCCGGAACACGACCGGGCCGATGCGGCGGGTGCTGCCGTCCGCGTTGGTGACCACCGCGCTCACCTGGGCCTTGTTGCCGGCCAGCTTGTTCACCACCCAGCCGTTGCCGGCCCGTGCGATGGACCCGTTGTCGGTCGAAGCCTGTACGCGGTCGGCCGGCACGCCGGGCACGGAGAGCTCGATCGGGTTGTCCACCCCCCGGTACAGCACGTTCATCCTGGTGGGCGAGGCCACGAGAAGCGGGGCCATCACCTCGTACTTCAGTTCGTACGGGTACTCCTCCATGCCCTTCGGGCCCTGGTAGCGCAACACCCCCGTCACGCGCTGCCCGCCCACCCGGTCGCTCGGGATCTCCACACGGGCCTTGCCATCAGGACCCACGTCCAGGCGGCGGCCCTCACCCAGCAGCACCTCGGGCTTGATGCGGCTGTCGCTGGCGGCCAGGAACACGTCGGCGCGGTAAGGCTCTCCCTGCAGCACGGTGGTGCTCACGGGGATCACGGCGGCCGCCAGCGTGTTCACGACGTGGCTGTCGCGGTTCACCTGCCGGAAGAGCCACTTCACCAGGTCGTTCTCCGCGGTGCGCACATCGGCCTGCACCTTCGACATGGCTGCGATGCCCGCGGCCAGGGGCACGTCATAGAAGTTGATGGACTCCCAGTTGCTCAGGGTGCCGGACGCATCACGCCGGTCGCCCAGGTCGAAGAGCACGTCGAAGGAGGCGGCGAAGGCAGGGTCCTCTGCCACGATGGACCTCACCAGGTCGCGGTAGTCCTCGATCCGATGACGGAGGTCGCGCGCCGTGAAGGGCCCCTCGATGGGCGCTGCGGGTTCCGACCCCACGAGCAGGCGCGTGAGCGTCTCCCGGTCGTCCTTGCGTTCCACCGACATGAGCATGGCCACGGTGTCACGCCCTTCGGCATCCTTGGCCATCACCTGCTCGATCGGGCTTCCCTCGGCCTCGGCCATCACACGGGCCTTCATGGTGGCGATGTGCGCCACCAGGCTGTCGGCCGCGAGTCGCACGCGCCCGGCCTTCGCGCGGTTCACGGCGTAGACCTCCGGCATCCTGGCGGCCAGGGCATCGAACTGCGCGTATTCAGCGGCACTGCGACGGTGATGCGCCAGCTCGCTGCGCACCAGGTCGGCATCGAGCACGGCGAAGGAGTCGAGCACCTCCTTGCTCACGTTCATCGCCAGCATGGCGGTGAGCACGAGGTACATCATGTTGATCATCCGCTGGCGCGGGGGCATCTTGGCACTGGCCATGGTACGTGGGTGTTGTACCAAGGCAATGCGCACCGCATCACCGCGTAACGCGAAAGGGGCTCAAGCCTCCTGCTTCACGAGCTGGTCGAGCTTCGCGCCGGCCTCTTCCCAATCGCGCATCAGCTCGGCGGTGCGCTCGGCGATCACGCCCAGGCGTGCGTAGCCGTTCTGCAGGGCATCGGTGTCGAGCGAACCGGTGGCGATGGAGGCCTCGAGCTGCTTCTGCTCGCCCTCGAGCTTGGCCATCTCGGCCTCGGCCCGCTCCACCACAGTGCGCAGTCGCCGGGCCTCCTTCTCGCGCTCCTTGCGCGCCTCGCGGTCGTCACCGGCAGGAGCGGCCTTGGCCGGTGCGGGCTTGGCGGCCACCTTGGGCGTGGCGTTCATCTCCTGCACCAGCGCCTTGTTCCGCTCGATGAGCTCGAGGATGTCCATGTGGTGATCGCGCAGGCGGCCGTCCTTCACCTCGAAGAGGCGGTCGGTGAGGCCGTGCAGGAAGTCACGGTCGTGGCTCACGATGAGGAAGGTGCCGTCGTAGTCCTTCAGGGCCTGCTTCAGCACGTCCTTGCTCTGGATGTCGAGGTGGTGCGTGGGCTCGTCGAGCAGGATGAAGTTGAGCGGGCGCAGGAGCATGCAGCACAAGGCCACGCGGGCGCGCTCACCGCCGCTGAGCACCTTCACCTTCTTGTCGATCTCATCACCGCTGAAGAGGAAGGCGCCGAGCATGCCGCGCACCTTGGGGCGGTTCTCGTCGCTCGCGGCCGCCTCCGCCGTCTCGAAGATGGTCATCGAGGGGTCCAGACGGTCGGGCATGTCCTGGGCGTAGTAGCCGATGGTGACCTGGTGACCCAGGCGCACCTCGCCCTCGTACGGCTCCTCACCCACCAGCATGCGCATCACGGTGCTCTTCCCGGTGCCGTTGGCGCCCACCAGGGCCACGTGCTCGCCGCGGCTCAGCGTGAGCTCGCCATCGGTGAGGATGGTGCGGTCGGGATAGGACTTCTTCACGCCGCGCATCTCCACCACCAGCTTCCCGCTGTGCGGGGCGGGCGGGAACTTCACGATCATGGCGCGGAAGGCGTCGTCCTCCACCACGATGCGGTCCAGCTTCTCGAGCTTGGTGATGAGGCTCTGGGCGAAGGCGGCCTTGTCCTTCTTCGCGCGGAACTTGTTGATGAGCTCCTGCGTGTGCTCGATGAACTTCTGCTGCTCCTCGTAGGCCTTCATCTGGCGGGCCTTCTCCTCCTTGCGCAGTTCCACGAACTGGCTCCAGGGCACCTTGCGGTCGATCAGGCGGCCGCCGCCCACCTCGATCGTACGGCGTGTGAGGCGGTCCAGGAAGGTCTTGTCGTGGCTGATGAGCACCAGCGCGGCCGGGTAGGTCATCAGCAGGTCCTCGAGCCACTGGATCGCGGGCAGGTCGAGGTGGTTGGTGGGCTCGTCGAGCAGCAGCAGGTCGGGGCTCTGCAACAGGATGCGGCACA
>JBIJCH010000120.1:0-6509 GCA_044344815.1 Flavobacteriales bacterium
TCCGCACGCATGCGCCAGCCACCGCTGAGCTGCCCGAGCGGGCGGTCCATGTCCTCCGCGCTGTAGCCGATGCCGCGCAGCGTCTCCTCCACCTGCTTGTCGTGGTCGCCGGCACCGAGGTGGTTGAGGCGCTCATGCGCGTGGGCCAGTTCCTCGGCCAGCTCCATCATGCGCGCCTCGTCGTCGAGGGAGTTGTTGAGCTCCTCCTCGATCTCGGGCAGGCGCTTGGTGAGGCGCTCGGCCTCCGCGAAGGCGCTCATGGCCACCTGCCGCGGGGTCAGCGTCAGGTCGTGCTTCATGGTCTGCGGCAGGTAGCCCACGCTCAGGTCGCGGGGCTTCTCGATCGCACCCTTGTCCGGCCGGTCCTCACCTGCCAGCATCTTCAGCAGGGTGCTCTTGCCGGCGCCGTTGCGGCCCACCAGACCGATGCGGTCGTCCTTCCCGATGAAGAACGACACATCGTCGAACATGGGGCGTTCGCCGAAGTGGAGCGTGAGGCCGGAAACGTTGATCATGGCTGCGCCCGCCCTTGGAACGGGGCCGCGAAGGTACCCAAATCCGGCGCCGCGGCGGCCGGTCAGGGGTTCCACAGGTCATGCTCCCACCGGAACAGGTCCTGCTTGATGCGCTCGGCCTCCAGCAGGGCCTCGACCCCGGTGAGGTGGTCGGCCAGGCTGCGGCCGTGCACGTTGCTCACGGCGGTCACCGTGCTGGCGAAGAGCCTCTTGGTGAGGATGTCGTCGTAGGTGAGCCGCGCCCCCTCGTTGCGGGTGTTGGTGTCGGTGGCGTTGGCCAGCACGTAGCGGAGCTCGGGATAGTACAGCCAGAACACCGGGGCGTAGCCGCGCAGCTCATTGTCATCGCCGCGCACCTCGCGCAGGGGGGCTATTCCGATGATGCGCACCTCCATCACACCGCGTTGCTTGTCGAGGACCCGGTCCTCCTTCAAGCGGTACATGCGGATGTGCCCGCTCTCCAGGGGCCTGGGGGTGGGCACTGGGATGCTCACCTCGGGGTCCTCCAGCGAGGGCGTCCACACGGTGTCCACCGGATCGAGCAGGGCACCGAGCTCCTCGTGCGTCAAGGGCCGGGTGAACCCATCGTCCTGCAGCAGCGGACCCGGGTCGTAGGCGGTGACGGACCCGTCCTCGTACACGGCCTTGCGGATCACGTCCCACAGGCTGCTCACCCCGTTGGTGGGCGTGAGCGGGTAGTACAGCGGCTGGTTCATCTTCTGCCGCAGGTCGATGGTGCGCCAGATGCGCTGGTGCCACATCACGTCGGCCTCGCGCAGATGGGTGTAGGGCACGGCGCGCCTGGTGGCCGCGTGCTCGCGGATGAAGGCGCCGTCCAGTACGTTCTGCGCAAGAAGGCCGGGGCCGGGCAGGCCGGCAAGCAGGAGAAGAGCGATCCGCAGGCGGTCCATGGGGATGGGGTTTCCCCTTGATGCAGGACCGGCACGAAGGTGACCCTCAAGGGTGCCAGGGGTCGTGCTCCCATTCGAAGAGCTCCTGCTTCAGGCGCTCCGCTTCCAGCAGGGCGTCCACCCCGGTGAGGTGGTCTGCGATCCAACGGTCCTGCACGTTGCTGACCTTGACGATGGTGCTGCTGAAGAGCCGCTGGCGGAAGACGTCCTCGAAGGTGGGCCGGGCGGCATCGTTGTGCCGGTCGAAGGCGTGGTGCTGAGCGAGCAGGTACCGCAGCTCGGGGTAGTACAGCCAGAAGAGCGGGGCGTACCCGCGCAGCTCGCCGTCCTCACCGCGCACCTCGCGCATGGGGGCCAGGCCGATGATGCGGATGTCCATCACGCTCCGTTGCTTGTCGAAGATCCAGTCCTCCTTCAGCAGGTACTGCTTGATCTCGGCGGCGCCCACCTCCGTCTCCACGCGCACGGGCACCAGCTCGCCGGTGGCCAGGTCCTCGGTGTGCACGGTGTCCACCCGATGCAGCAGGGCCTCCACCTCGGCGGCGACCAGGGGGTCGGTGAAGCCGTCGTCTCGCAGCAGCGTCCCCGGATCATACGCGGTTATCGACCCCTCGGTGAGCAGGGCGTCACGGATCACATCGAACAGGCACTTCCGGTCCTCAATGGGGGTCAAGGGGAAGTACAGTGGATGGTTCACCTTCTCGCGCAGGTCGATGCGCCGCCACACCCTGCGCGACCACATGGCATCGGCCTCGCGGACATGGGCCGGCGGGATCACGCGCCGCGGACCGTCATCCTTCGCAGGCCCCTGGGCCTCCACCAGAGCGGGGCAGAGCAGCAGCATGCCGAGCGCGCCCTCCAGGAGCGGCCGGTGCGGGGCGGAGCAGTGTCGCGTGCGCATGACCGGACAACGCGCCGACCCGGCCGATCGGTGTGGCCGGAAAAGCAGGGACCCCGGCTTTCGGCCGGGGTCCCTCGGGTGATCCGTTGATCAGAAGTTCCACAGGTCGTGCTCGAACTCGAACAGGGCCTGCTTGATCTCCTCGCCCTCCAGCAGACCGTCGATGCCGGTCTTGTAATCGCTCAGCTGGCGGTCGTAAACGTTGCTCCACTTGGTGATGTAGCTGCTGAACTGGCGCTTCCAGAAGATGCTCTCGTAGGAACGGCGCTCGGCGTCGTTCTCCCGGTTGAACACGTCCCAGTTCACCAGCACGTAGCGCAGTTCGGGGTAGTACAGCCAGAAAATGGGGGCGTAACCGCGCACCTCGCCGTCCTCCCCGCGCACCTCGCGCATGGGGGCCAGGCCCAGGATGCGGATGTCCATCGAGGAGCGCTGCTTGTCGAAGATCCAGTCCTCCTTGATCTTGTACATCTTGATGTCGCGCGACTCCAGCACCGTCTCCTGGATGGAGGGGACCATCTCGCCGGTGGCGAGGTCCTCGGTGTACACGGTGTCCACGCGGGTGAAGATGTCCTTCAGTTCGCCGGCCAGCAGGGGCTTGCGGAACTCGTCGTCGGTGAGCAGGGGACCCGCGTCGTAGGCGGTGATCGAACCGTCCACCAGGAGGCCCTGTTTGATCACGTCGAACAGGCTCTTGCGGTCGTTGATGGGTTCGGTGGGGTAGTACAGCGGATGGTTCATCTTCTCCCGCAGGTCCACCGTTCGCCATACGCGGCGGGCCCACATCACATCGGCCTCGCGCAGGTGCGGGTAAGGCACCACGCGCTGGGTCTTCGTGTGTTCCTTGATGTAGGCTCCATCCAGCACCGTTTGTGCGGGGCTGGTCAGCGCGGCGGCAAGGCCGGCGGTGAGCAGCGCACAGGACAGGATGTTCTTGCAGGTCCTCATCACGTGTGGTTTAGAAGGCTCAGGTCACCTTGAAGCTCAGTGCGCCCAGGTTGCGCACCGTACCATCGGGGCCGCGGGCCTTGATCGCCTCGATGTAGATCTTCTGGCCTGGCTTGGCCTTGGCCAGCATCTCCTTCATGTCGCCGGACAGGGCCGCGCCGTTGGTGGTCTTCTCGATCGGGGTGCCGCCCACGATCATGGTCACGCGGTAGCCCACGATCTCGAACTTCAGGTCGAACTCGAAGTTCTCCATCTTGGCGATGACGCCCTGGGCGGCGGTCACCTCGCTCTTCTTGATGGTCTCGTCGTTCACGCTCTTGCCTGCGAAATAGGGCGAGGGGTTCGGCACGTTCTTCACGCGGAACTTCATGCCGGGCATGCTCTTCTTGGAACCGTCGGGGTTGGTCACGGTGGCGGTCACCGTGGCCTCGGGGTCCTTGCCCGGCTTCACGATGTAGCCGTCCTTGCCCTTGGTGAGCGTGCCGTTGGTCATGCTGGCCACGATGTCCTTGTCGCTGTATCCGCTCACGCTCACGCTCACGGGGTTCTCCACACCGCGGTAGAACACGTTCATCTTGGTGGGGCTCACCACCAGATTGGGCGTGGCCACCTCGTACTCGGTCTCGAACTTCTCGACCTGCTCCTCGCCACCCACGGGCTTGAACTTGATGATGCCGGACACGGTGCGGAGGCCGGCGCCGGAAGCGACCTGTTCCAGCTGGGCCTTGGCGCCGTTCATGGGCAGCTTGATGGCCTCACCGATGATCTTCGGCGGCTTGGAGGTGGTGTCCACCCGGGCACCGGGGCCGCAGATGTACACTTCCGGGATGTTCTTGTCGTCGTAGGCGCCCAGGAAGATCTCCGCGTTGTACTTGCTGCCCACGGTCACGTAGCTGCTCTGGGGCTTCACGATGGCGGTGAGCGTGTTGAACTTGAAGGTCTTCTGCTCCACGGAGCCGAGCATCCAGTTCACGCACTCGTTCTCGGCGTTGCGCACGTCCGCCTGGATCTTGCTCAGCAGGGTGATGCCGGCCGCCAGGGGCACGTGGTAGAAGTTCTTCACCTCCCAGGTCACCTCCTCGCCCGTGTCGCCGCCCTCCCTCTCCTTCGGGAAGTCGAACATCTTGTCGACGTTCGCGATGAGGGTGGTGTTGGGGTTCTTCGGGTCCTTGTTGGCGATCTCCTTGATCTTGTCGCGGAAGGCCTCGAGCTTCTGCCGGAGGGCGAAGGCCGAATGCTCGTCCTGCTTGGGATTCGCGGCGTCTCCGCCGATCATCTCGTTGGTGATGCCGTCCTGGTTGTCCTTGGCGTTCACCAGCTTGAGGTTGATGATCGTGTCCTGACCGCTCGCATCCTTGCCCATGACCTTCTCGATCGGCCAGCTCTCGGTGGCCATGATCGATTTCGCCTTGATCATGTCGATGTAGGTGATGAGCTCGGAGGCCATCGTCTGCACCTGCTTGGCCTGGTTGAAGGCCGCGCCATACTTCGCCTGGTTCTCCTGGGCATAGGACGAGAAGGTCTTGTAGGTGCCGTCCACCTTCTCCTTCAGGGTGCCCTTGGTGGTCTCCAGACCGTTGTTCACCGTCACGAAGGAATCCAGGATCTCCTTGGATACGTTCAGCGCGAGGAGCGCTGTAAGCACCAAGTACATCATGTTGATCATTTGCTGTCGCGGGGACAGCTTTCCACCTGCCATGGTCCTCTAGGGGGTTAGGTCAACCGTTAGGGTCGTTCGGGGACGATGGATCAGCGCACCGTCATGGCGGCAAGCATGTTGCCGTACACGGTGTTCAGCTTGGCGAGGTTGTCGCTCAGCTGGGCGATGTTGTCCTTGTAGCGCTTGGTGTCGTCAACGCTGTTGCGCAGGTTGGTGAGCAGTTCGCCCACGCCCTCGAACATCTGGTTGGCGGCCTCGAGCTTCTCGCGGCTGCTGCGCAGCTGCATCTCGTACATCTCGTTCAGGTCGCTGAGGTTCTTGCTCATGCGGCTGAGGCTCTCACCGGCGTTGCGGCCGGCATCGACGTTCTGGGTGAGGCCCACCAGGCTCTCGCTGGCCTTGGCGTAGCTGTCGCTCAGGTCGCTCACCCTGGCGCTGGCGTCCTTCAGGCTGTTGGCGTACTCGTTGGTGGCGGCCGCGGCACCGGTGATCTCGCCCATCTGCTTGGCCTGGTCGCTCAGGCTGCGCATGCCGGCACCGAGGCTCTGGATGAGCTCGGGCTCGATCTTGGCGCTCTCCAGCATGTCATCCAGCTGCTCGGTGATCGAGCGCTGGTCGTCCTTGCGGAAATCGTCGCCCTCGGCGCGCTCGCCGGTGGCCAGTTCGGGGTATACCAGGCTCCAGTCCGGATCCTCGTGCGGGGGTTCGAAGGCCGAGAAGAAGAAGATGATGGCCTCGGTGCTCAGGCCCACCACGAGGAATAGACCGGCCATGGGCCAGTGCTGGATCTTGAAGAGTGCCCCCACGATAACGACGGCAGCGCCGATACCGTAAAGCTTGGCCATGAAGTTCTTCCACTTTTTGCTGCCGGGTTTCATCGTGTTCGTCCGGGGTTAAGGGTTGGTTCTGAAGGGTTGGAGCCTATATATGGAATGCGGACGCTTCTTGCAGGTAACGTTCGCTGGTTCCCGTGGTCTAGAGGTCCTCGGCGTTCACGGCCTTGCCGCGACCAAGGTAGGTGAGCACGCTGCGGAAGCCGAGGTAGGTCTTGGCCGTATCCTGGTACTCGTAGCTGCGCGTGCCGGTCTGGATGAAATGGCCCACGTCCTTCCACGAGCCGCCGCGTATCACCTTGCGCTTGAGCGAAGGAGGGTCGTTGGCCAGGGCATCGTAGCTGTACTCGGGGTTCAGGTCGTGGTCGAAATCGTACACGCTCTCATCGAACGCCGTGCTGGTCCACTCGGCCACGTTGCCGGCCATGTTGTACAGGCCGTAGTCGTTCGGGCTGTAGCTGTCCACCGGCACCGTGTGGAAACCACCGTCGTCGGTATAGTTGCCGTGCAGGGGCTTGAAGTTGGCCAGGAAGCAGCCCTGGCGGTTGCGCACGTAGGGACCACCCCAGGGGTACGGGGCCAGGTCGAGGCCGCCCCGGGCGGCGTACTCCCACTCCGACTCGGTCGGCAGGCGGTAATCGTTGATGAAGCTCTCGCCGTTCTGCTGGAGGTAGGCGTTCATCAGGTTCTGGGTGCGCCACACGTTGAAGGCGTTGCACTGCACCCAGGTCACCCCCACCA
>JBIJCH010000322.1:0-3282 GCA_044344815.1 Flavobacteriales bacterium
GTGAGCCCAACACGGCCACCAAGATCGCCTGGGGCCTGCTGATCAGCGCGCTGAGCACGCTGGTGATGGTGGCCGCCGTGTACGTGTGCCACAACGGGGAGATGAAGGCCAGCGCCTGGTGGCTGGTGGCCTGCTACGGCGTGGTCACCGTGGGCGAGCTCTTCCTGAGCCCCATGGGCCTGAGCTTGGTGAGCAAGGTGAGCCCCAAGCGCCTCACCGCGCTGATGATGGGCGGCTGGTTCCTCAGCACCAGCATCGGCAACAAGCTCAGCGGCATCCTGGCCACGCTGTGGGACAGCTACCCGCACAAGAGCGCCTTCTTCCTCGTGAACTTCGCCCTGCTCGGCGGCGCCGCCATCGCCCTCTTCCTCATGCTGCGCTGGCTCAACCGGATCATCTCCGAACACTGATCGACCCATGTCGCAGCACCTCACCCTCGACCAGATCCGCTCCTTCAAGGGCACCTACCCGAAGCAGCTCTGGGCCCTCTTCTTCACGGAGATGTGGGAGCGCTTCTGCTTCTATGGCATGCGCGGCATGCTCACCGTGTTCATGGTGAGCCAGCTCGGGCTGGACGACCCCACGGCCAACCTGCAGTATGGCGCGATCCAGGCCTTCGTGTACGCCTTCACCTTCATCGGCGGTGTGTTCGCGGACAAGATCCTCGGCTTCCAGAAGTCGCTGGTGTGGGGCGCGCTGCTCATGATCGCCGGCGGCCTGGTGATCGCCTTCTCCCCCAGGGACCTCTTCTACATCGGCATCTGCTTCTCCATCATCGGCACCGGCTTCTTCAAGCCCAACATCAGCACCATGGTGGGCCAGCTCTACGCCGCGGACGACAGCCGGCGCGATGCGGGCTTCAGCCTGTTCTACGCCGGCATCAACGTGGGCGCGCTTCTCGGCGGCATCGTGATGATCGCCGTGGGCAAGTACGTCAGTTGGAACTGGGCCTTCGCCCTGGTGGCCCTGGTGATGACCATCAGCCTGGTGAACTTCGCCCTCACCCGCAAGAGCATGGGGCCCATCGGCCTGAGCCCGCTGCATCCCGACATGCCGGCGTCCCGGCGAAAGCTCTACGAGATCGCCACCTATGTCGGTTCGCTCATCGCCATCCCCTTCATCCTGCTCCTCGTCACCAACACGCACTACACGGACCTGTTCATGTACATCATCGGTCCGGCCACGCTGGTGTACCTGGCCTGGGAGATGCGCAAGTTCAACGCGCAGGAGAACAAGCGCCTGGGCGCCGCGCTCGTGTTCATCCTCTTCTCCATTCTCTTCTGGGCCTTCTTCGAGCAGAGCGGCGGCTCGCTGAGCCTCTTCGCACTGAACAACCTGCGGCACGACCTGCTGGGCATCCCCATGGACCCCAACGTGGTGAACAACGGGGCGAACTCCCTCTTCGTGATCATCTTCGCCGCGCCCATCGGTCTGCTGTGGGTGTGGCTGAGCCGGCGGAAGCTGGAGCCCAACAGCGTGGTGAAGTTCGGCCTCGGCTTCCTGCTGCTCGCCCTGGCCTTCTACGTGTTCTATGCGACCATCTTCTTCGCCGATGCCGATGGCGTGACCTCCCTCGACGTGTTCACCCTGGGCTACTTCGTGATCACCTTCGGCGAACTGTGCCTGAGCCCCATCGGCCTATCGCTGATGACCAAGCTCTCCCCGCACAGCGTGCAGGGCCTGATGATGGGCATGTGGTTCCTGGCCAGCGCCTATGGCCAGTACGTGGCCGGTCTGCTGGGGGCCGGCATGAGCATCGCGGATGAGAATGCCACCAACATGGCCAAGCTCCAGAGCTACACCGACGGCTACCTGCAACTAGGCCTCTATGCCCTGGCGGCCGGCATCGCCCTCATCGTCATCTCCCCGTTCGTCCGCCGGTTGATGCGCGGCATCCACTGATCTACCTTCGTTCCGCATCGGCACGGCACGGTCTTCGCTGTGCCACCGCACACCCCTCCCCCATGCGCGCACCTTCTCAACCGCCGAAGCTCCAAGCGAAGGCGTTGCTCCTCGCCCTTCTGTTCGCCCCGCTCGCCCTGCTGGCGCAGGACCCCCATGCCGGCCAGAAGATCAAGTGGAAGACCCTCGAGGAGGCGCAGGCCGCCGCGAAGAAGGACGGCAAGCCGCTGATGGTGGACGTGTACACCCAGTGGTGCGGGCCCTGCAAGATGCTCAGCGGCCGCACCTTCATGGACGACCAGCTCGCCGCCTACGTGAACCAGCATTTCCACGCGGTGAAGTTCGACGCCGAGGGCAACACGAAGACAGTGTTCAACGGCAAGGAATACACCAACCCCGGCTTCAACCCGCAGGCCGGTGGTGGCCGCAATGGCACCCATGAGCTCACCATGGCCATCGCCCCGGTGAACGGCCGCGTGGCCTACCCCACCGTGGTGTACATCGACAAGGACGGCCAGGTGATCACCCCCGTGCAGGGATACCTCACCCCCGAGCAGATGGAGCCCATCCTCAAGTACATCGCCGAGGGCAAGTACAAGGGGATGGACTACCAGACCTTCATGAAGGACTTCAAAAGCACCCGCACGGCCACCCCGTGACGGCGCACGAGAACCGGATGGAGCGGGCCGCGATGCGGCCCGCTTACTTTCGTGCCATGCGTTCCGCGCTCCTCCCGCTGGGCTGTGCCATCGGCCTCACCGCCGCCCCGCCCGCGGCCGCCCAACTGCAGAACTGGAACCCCGAGCCCTGGGTGGTGGAATACCCCGATGGATCGCGCGGCCTCCAGTTCCGGAACGACCTCGACTTCTACCTCAACAGCTACGGCGAGGAGGAGATCAAGTACATGCGCAAGCAGGTGAACATCTGGCGCATGAACTGGGACGGCATGATCAAGGCCACCATCGAGGACCTGCGGGCGTACAGCGAGGGCCACAACTTCGACGGCAAGCTGCATCCCATCGCCCTCAGTGATGCCCGCACCGGCCTGCCCTACGATCTGGAGCGCGACACCGGCCGCGTGCGCGTGTTCATGTTCGTGAGCCTCACCAACCCGCCGGCGCGGCTGCAGGTGCCGCAATGGGACCGGCTCGCCGCCAAGTATGACAGCAGCCGCGTGCACCTGTTCACCGTGTACGGCCGCGAGCTCCACCCCGGCGACAAGAAGCATTACAAGCTCTGGCCCGCCCCGAAGAGCGAGGACGAGAAGCGCGCCTACGGCAAGGAGTTCGCCCAGCTGTGCACCCTGCCCGTGCTCGTGGACGGCTTGAACGACGCGGTCTACGACGCCTACGGCCGCGTGCCGAACGGGGCGTACGTGAT
>JBIJCH010000323.1:0-3280 GCA_044344815.1 Flavobacteriales bacterium
TGCCTACCTTGGCATCATGCTCCGCGCCTCGCTTTCCGCCCTCCTCTGCTGGACCCTCACCGCGCAGGCCCAGCCTCCGATCATCGGTCCCATGCCCGGCCATGTGGACATGCTCGGCGCTTCGATCTGGATGCAATGCACCTCACCCTGCAACGCGCAGCTCGAGTACTGGGTGAAGGAGAAGCCCGACAGCCTGCTGCGCACCACCGTGCTCACCAGCGAGGCCGACAAGGCGCACGCCCTTGAGTTCAGCGTGGACCGGGTGGTGCCCGGGCGCACCTATGGCTACCGCGTGCTCCTCGATGGCAAGGCCGTTGATGTGGGCGAGCCCCTGTGGTTCCATACGCAGCCGCTGTGGAAGTTCCGCGGCGACCCGCCCGACCTCACCGTGGCCGCGGGCAGCTGCACCTACGTGAACGAGCCCGCCTACGACCGGCCCGGCAAGCCCTACGGCGGTGGGCACGGCATCTTCAACAGCATTGCCGACGCGAAGCCCGACCTGATGCTCTGGCTGGGCGACAACGTGTACCTGCGCGAACCCGACTGGGGCAGCTGGCCCGGGTACCTGCACCGCTACACCCACACCCGCGCCCTGCCCGAACTGCAGCACCTGCTGCGGAGCACGCACCATTACGCCATCTGGGACGACCACGACTTCGGACCGAACGACTGCGATGGCAGCTGGATCCACGCGGACCTGAGCCACCGGGCCTTCGACCTGTTCTGGGCCAACCCCACGCACGGCCTCCCCGGAGTAGGCGGCAACGGCACGGCCTTCAGCCACACGGACGTCGACTTCTTCCTGTTGGACGACCGCAGCTTCCGGGTTCCCCCGGACCTGGTGACGATGATGCCCTCCTACCTGGGCAAGGCACAGCTCGACCGCCTTGTCCAGATGCTGAAATACAGCGATGCCACCTTCAAGGTGGTGTGCGTGGGTGGACAGGTGCTGAACACGGCCGCCGTGTTCGAGAACTACGCCACGTATCCGCAGGAGCGCCAGGAACTGCTGGACCGCATCGACAAGGAAGGCATCACGGGCGTGGTCTTCCTCACCGGCGACCGGCATCACGGTGTGCTCAGCAAGCTTGAACTGCCCGGAGGGAACGTGGTGTACGACCTCACCACCTCGCCCCTCACCTCGGGCGTGCATGCGCCCAAGGAGGTGAACGAGCTGGCCGTGCCGGGCACAGTGGTGGAGCAGCGGAACTTCGCCGTGCTGCGGTTCACCGGGCCGCGCAAGGCCCGCGTGCTGACGATGGAACTGCGGGACGCCGGCGGCAAGGTGCTGTGGACGCAGGATCTCCAGGCCCCCGCGAAGCGCTGAGGCCTCAGCCCCGCAACGCGTCGAGGGCGCTGTTCACCACCCGGGCATCGGCATCCGAAAGGCGTGCGTGCACCGAGTCCCAGTGAGAGCGCATGGCCTTGTCGAGCTCGCGGAGCAGATCCAGGCCCTTCGGCGTGATGCGCACATGGACCACCCGGCGATCCTGATCGCACCGTTCCCGCTCCACGAGCCCCTTGGCGAGGAGCTTGTCGGTGAGGCGTGTGGCGTTGGGTGCCCGATCGATCATGCGGGCCTTAACCGTGTGCATGTTCATCCGCTCCCCCTTCGCCCCCCGGAGGATGCGCAGGATGTTGTACTGCTGCATGCTCAGCCCGTGCGGCGAAAGCAGGGTCGAATGCTGGGTGCGCAGCCAGTTGGAGGTGAACAGCACGTTCAACACGGCTTGCTGCTGCAGGCTCTCGAAGCGACTGGCGAGCTCTTCCCCGATCGTTGGCACGCGACGAAATTACAACCGTAATGATCACCATGGAAAATTCCTTCTGGAAGGGAGGGTCGGGCCCGTGTATTTTCGCCCACCAAACAGCCGCCCATGCTGCGTTCCATCCCTGTCACGAGCCTGTTCCTTGCGCTGACCGGCCTGGTGGCCTGCACCACCCCCACGCCTCCAACGGCGGCGCCTGCTCCCGTCGCAAGCACCCCGTCCAACCCTGCGCCCTCCGGCGCGCCCGAATGGCTGGCGACCGACACCCTGTTCGCCGTGATGGGCGGGGTGAAGGACCTTACGGTGGCCGACCTCTTCGCCGGTGATGGCACCTACACCCTGCGGCTGCTCGATGCCGGCGCGCGGGTCATTGCGATCGACACGGATGCCGCCGCGCTGGAGGCCCTCGCGGCCCAGGCCCGCCAGCGGGGGTTCGGCCCCGACCGCCTCACCACACGCGTCACCACGCCCGGCGTTCCGGGCATCACCCCCGGCGAGGTGGACCGGGCCCTGTGCACGCGCACCTTCCTCACCATCCAGGATCGCATCCCCTTCTTCACGGCGGTGAAGGCCGGTCTACGGCCCAAGGGTCAGCTCATCATCGTTGATTTCCTGCCCGAACAAACGCCGATGGGCCCGCCGGTCGACCTGCGGGTGACGGTGGAACAGGTGATGGACGAACTGGAGCCCTGTGGGTTCACGGACATCGGGGGCTACTCGAAGAAGATCCCCTACCGCTTCATCATCCAGGCCATGGAATTCGACCCGGGCACGCTCCCGGCCGAGTGATCAGGCCTCGGGCACCCCGCTGCGGCGGGCCAGTTCCTGCGGGGTGGGCTCAACGCCCCGGTACCCGAAGAACAGGTTGGCCCACAGGATCTTGCTGAGGGCATAGAGCAGCGGGCCCATCAGCAACAGGCCGACCGTTATCGTGAGGAACTGCGCGAGGATCGAGGCCGTGGGCCAGAGCACGGCCACGGCCACATAAAGGGTCACGCTCCAAGCCACGGCCAGGGCATATGCCGCGTACATGGCGCCGTAAAAGAAGCCGGGCTCGATGCTGTAGCGCCTGCGGCACACGTTGCATTCCTTGTGCAGGTCGCCCGCGTTCTTCAGGTCGTACGGATGCGACACGAAGAACTCACCCTCGTGGCAGTACGGGCACTTGAAGTTGAGGATGCTGTACAACCGGGTCTTGCGCCATTCCATGCTGCAAAACTGGGTCTGGTGACGGCTCCCGGACTGTGACGTTGGTCACTCTATCAAGGAAAGAGGGGCCCGCAGGCCCCTCCTCCACTTTCAACGGTCAGGTCCGCTTACTCCATGTAGTTCACCTTGAACTCCACGCGGCGGTTCTTCGCGCGGCCGGCAGCGGTCTTGTTGTCGTCCACGGGCATGGTCTCCCCGAAGCCCTGCGAGGTGATGCGGTTGGCCGCCACACCCTTGTCCTCCAGGTACTTCTCCACCGCGGCCGCACGCTCCTGCGAGAGTTTGAGGTTGGCCGCGTCATC
>JBIJCH010000324.1:0-3275 GCA_044344815.1 Flavobacteriales bacterium
CTTCATCCTGCACTGCGCGGGCGGCTACCGCAGCATGATCGCTGCGAGCATCCTGAAGCAGCGGGGCTGGGACGACTTCGTGGACGTGGTGGGTGGCTTCAGCGCGATCAAGAACACGGATGTGAAGCGCACCGATCACGTGTGCCCCACGACCCTGCTCTGAGCGGTCGCGAACGGAACGAGGAAGCCCCGGTCGGAAGGCCGGGGCTTCCTGTTGCCCGGGCAACCGCGTGCTATGGCAGCGCCACCGAGAGGACGACGGTTCCCGGCATGAAGCGCATCGCCTCCACATGCCCCATCCAGTCCCGGTCGATGGTGATCCCATGCACGTGGATGTGGGTGTCGTGGTGCGTGAACACGGCTTTGTGCCTGGTGGAGAAGAAGCCGAGCAGGTCCATGGTGCGATCGCGAAGCGTGAAATGCTTGTTCTCGCGGTGCGCATCATCGGGGCCGTTGATCACCGTGCCGGGAGACACATCGACGATATGCGCGTGCACCTCGGACACAGTGCCCCGTAGCTTGAATGTGAAGGGTTCCCCCATGGAGGCATAACGCGCGGTGAGGAAGGCGTCGAGCGATGGCAGGTCGGTGATACTATCGGGCAACGGGATCTCTTGCCATGCATTCACCTGCTGGTGTACGAAGAAGGGCGCTTTGCTATCCGGGCGTTCCTCCACGATCATGGCGCCATCGCCCTGTGCCGTGCTTCGGTAGGCGTGACCGTCCCACAACAACAGTTCACCGCGCAGATACTCCACAGGACCGATGCCGTACGTGCCGGGCTTGGTGATGGTATCGAGCTGGATGAGCCCTGCAAGCTGACCGTTGAACATCGTGTTGCGCATGGCGCCGGTGGGGACCACAGGTCCGTTCTGGGCGGCGGCGGCAAGCGCATGGAGGCACACAACGAGTGAGAGCGTACGGATCATGCCACAAAGATGGTCTACCGCCACCCCAGGGCACCCCCGCACAGCCACCACGTGCGTCCGAAGCCCATGTCCCGCAGCACCTGCGCGGCCTGGGCGCTACGCCCGCCACCCTTCGCGCACACGGTGATGATGCGCTCCTTCGGCGACCAGCTGCGCGCGCGCTCCAGCAGTTCGGAGAGGGGGATGTTGATGGCCTGGGGCAGGTGGCCGCTGGCATACTCCTCCGGGCTACGCACATCCACCACGCGTACGCCGGGTTCGTTCAGCAGCGGCTTCAGGTCGGCAGGCTCCAGGCATTCGCGTTCGCTGGGCATGCGCAGCCACACCACCAGTCCGCTAAGCACGGTCACCGCACCGATGGCGCCGATGGAGGCCGTGATGCCGAAACGGTCGGCGATGAGGCCGGTGAGCAGCGCGCCAATGGCGTAGCCCAGGTCGCGCCACAGGCGGAACACGCCCACGGCCTCGCTGCGCTGCTGCGGATGCGTGTGCGCGGCCAGCACGGCCAGGAAGGTGGGGTAGACCAGCGCGGTGCCCAGGCCGAGCGCGGCGCTGAGCGCGATGTAGGCGCCCTGTGCATGCACGAAAGGCAGGCCGAGGATGGCCATGCCTTGCAGCACCATGCCGAGGATGAGCAGCGAGCGGCGGTTCACATGGTCGGCCAGCTTGCCGGTGAAGAGCTGGCCGATACCCCACACCGCCGGGTACACGGCGGCGATGAGGCCGATACGTTCCTGGCCAAGGCCTTCGTTCAGCAGCAGCACGGGCAGCAGGCCCCACAGCATGCCGTCGTTCAGGTTGTTCACCAGTCCGGCCTGTGTCACTGGTCCCAGCGTGCGGTGCGTGAGGCTGGTCTCCACGAACACGCGCTTGAGCTTCGGCAGCGGGCTATTCGCGGCCTCGGCGGCCACGTGGTGCCTCGTGTCCTTCACCCAAAGCAGCGTCATGCCCAGGCCGATCACCGCCAGCGCGATACCCAGCTGGAAGGGCACGGGCCGTGGGCCGTAGTGCGCGGCCAGGTAGCCGGTGAGGAAGGCCATGCCACCCACGGCGAGGTAGCCGGCGAATTCGTTGAGCCCCATGGCGAGGCCGCGGTCCTTTTCGCCCACGAGGTCCATCTTCATCACCACGGTGCTGCTCCACGCGAAGCCCTGGTGGATGCCGAGCAGGATGTTCGCCGCCACGACCCATGCCCATGCATCGGCATGGATGAGCAGGAAGGGAACAGGCAGTGCGAGCAGCCATCCGGTGATGAGCAAGGCCTTGCGGCCGTAGCGCCCGGCGAGCCTGCCGGTGAAGTAGTTGGCCAGCGCCTTGCTGATGCCGAAGGCCATGATGAAGCTGAGCGCGGCGGCGTGCGAGGCGATGCCGAACTCCGCTTCCGCCAGTAGCGGCAGTACGGTACGTTCAATGCCCACCATGCCGCCCACGAAGGCGTTGACGATGACGAGCAGGGTGAATTGCTTCCAGTTGGCGCGGAGGCCGAGGGTGGTGAAGTGCTCCATGATCGATCGCACCGGAGGTCAGATGATGCCGAAAGTGAGCATGGTCGCAATTGCGAGTATCAAGAGGCCCACGGTGAGCTGCACGCCGCGCATGGTCACCTTGGGGATGAGCTTGCGTCCCCACCACGCGCCGATGAAGGCCGCGAGCGTGCTGGCCAGTAGTAACGGCCCTTGTTCCTGGGCGATGGACAGCAGGTCCCGGGTGGCGTAGGTGGGCAGGCGGGTGAGGTCCACCAGGCAGGCGATGGCGACGCCTGAGGCGATGAAGGCCTCCTTGGCGAGTCCGCTACGGAGGAGGAAGAGGCTGCGCAGGGCACCCTGGTGGCCGCTGAGGCCGCCGAAGAAGCCGCTGATCAATCCGCCGGACACCATCCAACGCGATGGCAGGGAGAGCGTGTTGAGCTTCTTCGAGAGCTCGAACAACCCGAAGACAAGCATCAGTCCGGCGATGACCAGGTCGAGGGGGTCCACCGGATGAAGCAGGCCCTGGTACATGGGTTCACGCGAACCCAGAAGGAGCATGAGCCGTGCGCCGAGGTAGGCGCCCACGATGCCCGGCACGCCGAAGCGCAGCACGGTGCTCCAATGGATGTCCTTCCACAGCAGCCCCAGCTTGAAGAGGTTGTTGAGCAGATGCACCACGGCCGTGAGCCCGATGGCCACCTCCAACGGGAAGAACAGCGCGAATACCGGCAGCAGCAGGGTGCCCAGACCGAAGCCGCTGATGAGCGTGATCAGCGAGGCGGCCAGCGCAACGACGGGGATGAGGAGGAGGGAGGTGTCCATGGTCACCGGCCAAAGGTCAGAAGCTGGCGTATTCCCACCGTCTAGCGATCCTTAC
>JBIJCH010000023.1:0-12209 GCA_044344815.1 Flavobacteriales bacterium
GAGCACCATGGCCGGCCTGCTGCCGCGGTTCTACGATGTCACCGGCGGGCAGGTGCTGATCGATGGGCATGATGTGCGCGACCTGCGCATCAAGGACCTGCGCGAGCTCATGGGCATCGTCACGCAGGACAGCATCCTCTTCAACGACACGGTGGCCAACAACATCACCTTTGGCAAGCAGGGCGTGTCGAGTGCCGATATCGAACGGGCGGCACGCGTGGCCAACGCGCACGGCTTCATCAGCCAGCTCGAGAACGGCTACCAGACGACCATCGGCGACATGGGCAACCGCCTGAGCGGGGGCCAGAAGCAGCGGCTGGCCATCGCCCGCGCCGTGCTGAAGAACCCGCCGATCCTGATCCTGGACGAGGCCACCAGCGCGCTCGACACTGAGAGCGAGCGCCTGGTGCAGGAGGCGCTCTTCAAGATGATGGAGGGCCGCACGAGCCTGGTGATCGCCCACCGCCTCAGCACCATCCAGCACTGCGACGAGATCTGCGTGGTGATGGACGGCGCCATCGTGGAGCGCGGCACCCACGCGGACCTGTACGCCGCCAATGGCGCGTACCGCAGGCTCTGCGACATGCAGGCCTTCGCCTGACAGCTGCCATGGAGGTCCCGCACCGCAGCGCGCGCATCTTCGGCCTCGATGTGATGCGCGAGTGGTGATCCTGTGGGTGGTGGGCGTGCACGGCGTGGACATGCTCGCGGCGCACTGGCCCCTGGAGGCGCGCGGCACCGGCTTCGATGGCGTGGACCTCTTCTTCGTGCTCAGCGGCTACCTGGTGGGCGGGATCATGCTCAGGGGGCTTGAAGCAGGCGGAGCGCCCCTGCACCGCATCCTGCTCGACCTGTGGTAGCGACGGTGGTTGCGCACGCTGCCCAACAACCACCTGTTCCTTCTGCTGAACATCGCGTTGGTGGCCCTGGGCCTGGCGCCAGGCCTGTTGAACGCGAACACCGCCGCCTACTTCGTATTCCTGCAGAACCTGTGGAAGCAGCTCGGCCTGTTCTTCTGGGAATCGTGGTCGCTGGCGGTGGAGGAGGGGGTCTACCTGCTGGTCCCGCCCCTGGTGGCGCTGTTCGCGTAGGGCAGGCCGCAGCGCATGGAGCGCGCGTTCCTGTGGGCCGCATTCCTCCTCATCGGTACTTCGGTCGGGTTCCGCCACGGGTCGCCGTTGCCCGCCACGCTCTTCGATGCCGATCTGCATTTCCGCGAGGTGGTGCTGGCGAGGCTCGACGCCATCGCGCTGGGCGCGCTAGCGGTTTGGGCGCATCGGCGCTGGCCATGGCCTTGCTGTTGCCGCTGCTCTCCTCGTGGAGCGAGCGACCGTCATGGGGCCGTCCGGTGGTCTTCCTGAGCCTGGTGTCGTACGCGCTTTACCTCGCGCACCTGCCGTTGCGCAGCCTGCTGCTGCCGATGGCGGATGGGGCTTCGGCGGCGGAAGCCCTGCTGCTCTGCGTGCTGTGTTGGGTATCGGCCGTGGTACTGGCGTGGGCGGTGCACCGCTGGTGGGAACGGCCCTTCATGCGGCTGCGTGAGCGGGTCAGTGGAGAACTGGCCGTCAGCGCTCCTTCCGCTTGAACAGGCGGTCGAGGATGTTCTCGCGGCGGGTGGTGTCCTTCGGCGCCTTCGGCTTGCGCTCCTTGCCGTCCTTCGGCCCGAACACATCGTCGATGAGCTTTTCGACGGCCGAGGGGTCACGCATGCCGGCACAGCTGAAGAGCAGCGAATCGTCCTCGAGCCGTTCGAAGCCGCGGAGGTACTTGCGCCGCAGCTCGGGCGATCGCTGGATGCCTGCGAGCACGGGCCCCGCCAGGGGCAGCGCGAGCGAGGATCCGGAGCCGAGCTTGCTGTGGAAATGCACGGCCGGATCGCGCGCGCCCACCCAGGCCCCCACCACCAGGCCGGGCGTGTAGCCCACGAACCAGGCATCGCGGTAGTCCTGCGCGGTGCCTGTCTTGCCCGCCACGGGCATGGTGACACCGAAGCGCGAGCGCAGCGCGGTGCCGGTGCCCTGGCCCACGGCGCGCTGCAGCATCGCGTTCACCAGGTCAGCGGTGCGCTCGCTGATGGCCTGCCGCCCGCCGCCGCCCTTGGTGCGGTACAGCACCTTGCCGGTGGCATCGGTGATGCGCTCGATGAGGACCGGTGTAACCCGGCGACCTCCGGCGGCGAAGGCGCCGTAGGCCCGTACGATCTCCTCCAGCGAGATGTCCGCTGCGCCCAGCGCCACGGCCGGGTTGCGCGCCGCCTTGCCGGGAAGGCCCAGGGCGTTCAGCGTGCGTGTCACCGGGCGCTCACCGGTGCGGAAGTAGAGGTCGACCGTGGGCAGGTTGAGGGAGTTGGCCAGCGCGTACCACATGGCCACCTCGCCGCCACTGGCCCCGTCGAAGTTGCGCGGCCGCCAGCCATCGAGGTCATCGTACGTACGCTCCGCGTTGCTGAGCCAGGTGCAGGGGTCCATGCCTTCCTCCAGGGCGGCGGCGTAGATCACGGGCTTGATGGTGCTGGCCACCTGCCGGTGCGTGGTCACGAGGTCCAGTGGCAGGTACCGGTGATGGTCGCCACCGATGTAGGCCCGCACCCGGCCCGATGCCGGTTCCATCATGTACAGCGCCCCGTTCAGCAGGGTGTGGTAATGCCACAGGCTGTCGCGGTAGGCCATGGTGTCCGGCGCGGCATCATCCCAGGTGAACACGTCGCGCACCGCCTTGTCGTTGCGTTTCCATGCGGCATCGCCCCGCCGGCCCATCGCCTTCTCCCAGGCCTTCCGGGCCCTGCGGGCCTTCAGCTCGCTGTCGAGGCGTGGCTGCATGGCGGCGAGCTGGGTGCGCAGGCCTTCGAGGGCCATGTGCTGCAGGGAGGGGTCGAGCGTGGTGTGGATGCGCAGGCCGTCCTTCTCGATGTCATAGGTGCCGCCCGTGCGCTTGGCCAGATCGGCGAGGATCCGCCGGGCCTCACGCGCCACGCGGTCGGTGAAGTAGCCGTACAGGTCGAGCGCATCGCGGCCGCGGTAGTCCAGGGCGAGGGGGAGCGCCTGCAGGCTGTCGACCGCGGCGGGGGTGAGGTGGCCGCGGTCGCCCATGAGCTTCAGCACCACATTGCGCCGCTCGCGCGAACGGTCGGGATGCAGGCGCGGGTTGTACGCCGTGTTGGCCTTCAGCATGCCCACCAGCACGGCGGCCTCCTCCACCTTCAACCGGCGCGCGGGCCTGTTGAAGAAGCGCTGCGCGGCGGCCTCCACGCCGTACAGGTCCTCGCCGAAGGGCACGGAGTTGAGGTAGAGGGTGAGCACATCGTTCTTGTCGTACACCTGCTCGAGCCTGGCGGCCACGAGCGCCTCCTTGATCTTGTTCACGGGCACGGTGAGGATGCCGTGCCGCTCGCGTCCGTAGAGGTTCTTCACCAGCTGCTGGCTCAGGGTGCTGCCGCCGCCGCCGCTCCGGTCACCGCCGAGGATGGTGCGCAGGAAGACGCGCACGTAGCTGCGGCTGTCCACGCCTTCGTGCTGGTAGAAACGCTGGTCCTCGGTGCTCACCAGCGCGTGGATCAGGTGCTTGGGGATGTCCTCGAAGCGGATGTTGGTGCGGTCCTGGGCGAAGACCTTGCCGATGATGGTGCCGTCGCTGGCGAGGATCAGCGTGGCCTCCTCGTTGCGGATGGCGGCGATCGCCTCCTTGGTGGGCAGCTTGCCGAATAGGCCGAGGTTCACGAGCCATACGAGCAGCGCGAAGGCGAGCACCACGCCGCCGGTCACGGCCAGCACCCACTTGAGCTGGGTCGTGCGGGAGGTGCCCTTGGATCTGCGTTTGGCCATGGTCAATACCTGCTGCCCTGAGCGATGCGCGTGGGGGCGTTCGTGCGCGTCGGGCGTCGCACCGGTCCGGATGGATGCGGCGCCGGGATCATCGCGCCCGCTCGTACACGTGGTAGCGTCCCGCCGCGAAGGTGCGGACCCATCCGTCGAACGCCCTGTACTTGTGACCGAGCACGGCGGTGCTGTCGGTGGTGAGGACATAGCGCAGCGCACCGTTGCGCGTGTTGTCGAACATCGCCGAATGGTCCAGGAGGAGCGCTGCGCCGCTGAGCCGGATGATGTCCTTCTGCTTCAGCCAGCTGCGGCTGCCGGCCAGCTGGTCCACGAAGGAGTGCCGGTCCACCACGAACAGCGCATCACCGGGGGCCATGCCATGCGCCTCGAGCGTGCGCAGCGCCTGCACATCGTCCCGGTACTTGGCCGCGTCGTCAGGCGGGTAGCCGGAGAGGGCGAACACCCAGGTGAACCAGGCGCCGCGGACCAGGACCATCGCGGTGAGCGCGAACGCCAGCACGGGTCGCACGCGTACATGGCCCGCCCGGTCGATGAAGACGAGGCAGGCCAGGGCGCACAGCTGCCAGTGCTCCATGAAGTAGTTCATGTTGGCGCCCTGCTTACCGACGATGGCGAAGGCCCACAGGTAGGTGACCACCATGGAGGCGAGCAGGAAGATGGCCATGCGCCGGTGGGTGCGGCGGAGCCGGTGGGCGAGGAGGATCGCCACGGGTGTGATCCACAGGCCCATGCCATTGTAGGGCTCGCGTGGGTCGATGATGAACCAGGGGAAGGCCCATCCGTTCACGTTGCCGAGCACGAGGTTGGCGTAGACGTTGTGCCAGCCATCGGCGGTGACCAGGGCGGCCAGGGCCGCTGCGTTGACCGTGAAGGCCGCGAGGCCGTACCGCCAGGCCGCGCGCCAGCCGTCGTTCAGCAGGAAGGCCACGCCCACGGCGGCCACCACGCCCACGCCGCTCTGCTTGCTGAACAGGGTGAGCGCCGACCAGGTCCCCAGCCGCCACGCACCACGCCAGCCAAGCCCTTCGGAGGCCGACAGGTGCAGCGCGGTGCCGATGAGCCCCGTGCAGCACAGCAGGTAGATGCTGTCGGGCCGCGAGAAGTAGGGCTCGTGCATCCAGGTGAACATCAGGCCCGGAAGCAGCCAGCGGCCCCAGCTGGAGAGGCCCAGGCGCGAGGCAGTGCGCCACAGGAGGATGCACATGGCCATGTTGGCCAGCAGCGCCGCCCAGCGGCTCACCATGTACAGCGCCTGCGCGTTGTGCGCATCGATGCCCAGGAGCTTCGCCGCACCCGCGCACACCAGGTAATGCAGCGGGGCGTACTGCATGATGTCGTACGGGGGCTGCTCCGGATCGCCATAGAGGGGTAGGCCCTGGAGGATCCGCGCCACACCGTCCACCACGTTCATCTCGGAGAAGCCGATGTCGTGCACATGCCGGGGTATGAGCCCCATGCGGGCCACGAGCACGCTTGCGAGGGCGAGTGCGATCAGCCAGGGTGCGGACCGGGACCCGGGCATGGGCAGCGCACCGTTCATGGGCGTTGGCAGGCGCACAGGAGCGACTTGCCGAAGGTGTGGAACAGCATGGGGTCGGCCAGGCGCGACAGGGGCACGATGGTGCGGTCCCAGAACATCACCTGTTTCAGGGTGGGATAGCGCTGGCCGAGCACCCACTTGTTGGCCAGCGACATGAAGAACGCCAGGCTGTCGAGGTACTCCAGGCGAGCGATACGGCCGCCCGGCGGCAGTTCGGCGCGCAGCATGGCCTTGTCGTAGCGGCGGAAATGGCCGATGGCCTTGTCGAAAGGACTGTAGAGCATGTTGAACGCGGGCACGAGGATCACCAGGTGGCCGCCGGGGCGGAGCAGCTGGAAGGCGCGTGCGAGCTCCGCGCGGCTCTGCTCGATGTGCTCGATCACATCGAGGTACAGGATGGTGTCGTAGGTGGGGACGGACGGAAGGTCGGCGGTGGTGCCGTGGATCCGCTGCGACCGCTCGACCACGTGGGCCGGCGCGTTCGCGGGGACCTGGTCCAGCAGGCGCCGGTCGGGCTCGAGGAAGGTCCACCCGGTGACGGTGTCGTTCCACAGGTGCTCGGCGTTGGCGCCCAGGCCGCAGCCCGCGTCGAGCACCGCGCCACGCACGTAGGGCCCGCAGCGCGCGGCGAAGTAGCGCTTCCAGTTCGTCGCGTGGAGGAACAGGCCGAGCTCCTCGCCGATGTAGTCCTGCGGTCCGGTCATCGGCGCACGCGGTCTTTGCGGGCCATGCTCTGCGACAGCTGGAGGCCGATGGCGAAGAAGCCCAGGCACAGCAGGGTGCTGTTCAGCAGGGAAACGCCCAGGATGCTGGCCCAGCCTGGGATCGCCTTGTCGGTGAAGAGCTTCACGCACACGATCGCCACGATGGTGGCCACCAGCAGCAGCGCAAGGCCGAAGAAGGCCCTCAGGAAGAGCGCGAGCACCTCATCGCTGTACTCGATGAGCGACCGGAACGCGTGGATGGAGAGGCTCTTGAAGCCCATCTTGCTGCTGCCATCGATGCGTGCGCGGCGGTCGCTCACGATCAGTTCGGTGGTGGCCTTCTGCTTGCTGAGGAAGGCGGCGTAATGGGTGAAGCCCTTCTCCAGCACGGCACGCAGCACGCGGCGGTCGATCACCGAGTAGTTGCCGAAGCTGATGGAGCGCCGCGTGATGAGCCGGAAGAGCCGGCGGTAGATCGCGTAGCCGAGGCGGAAGCGCCAGTTCTCGTGCCGGCGTCCCCGGGCGATGAGCACGATGGAGGCGTTGCGCGCGATGGCCTGGGGCAGTGCGGCCGGGTCGTCCTCGCCGTCGGAGTCCATCACCACGAAGCGCTCCGCACCACCGCGGGCGGCCTCCTCCAGGCCGCGGTGGATGGCCTCCTGGTGCCCCACGTTGTAAGGCAGCTCCAGCACGCGCACGGGGACCCCCGCGGCGCTTCCGCCCAGTGCCTTCAACCGCGCCGCGGTGTCATCGACGGAGGCGTCATCCACCATCAGCACCTCGCAGGTCGCGTCGAGGCCGGCGAGCACGCCGCAGAGCTCCTGCACGAAGCGCACGGCCACATCGCCCTCGTTGTAGCAGGGCGCCACCACGCAGATGTGCGGTCGGGCCATCGCCGTCAAAGATGGGCGATCCCGTCCTCAGGCGTGCGTCCGTGCGCCCGCGTCACCGGTCAGGGGCGTTCCTCCGGCCCTTCCGTGGCGGTGTCGTCCCCGGGTGCCGTGAGGTCCGACCACTCGGGGTACAGCAGGTCCTTCTCGTAGGGGTAGCGGGTGAGGTGGATGGCCTTCACGCGTTCGTGGAGCAACCGCCGCAGCGCGTCGATGTTGGCGCGCTTCACCGCGCTGATGAAGATGCACTCCTCGCCGTGCATCTCGGCCATCCACGTGCGTTGGAACTCCTCCAGGGTGAACTGGTCGCGGCGTTTCGGGGCGAGGTCGTGCGGGTCGTGGGCTGCCGGCCGGTAGGCGTCGATCTTGTTGAACACCACGATGGTGGGCTTGTCGCCCGCGCCGATCTCGGCGAGGGTGGCCTTCACGGTGGCGTACTGCTCCTCGAAGTTGTGGTGGCTGATGTCGACCACGTGCAGCAGCAGGTCGGCCTCGCGGGTCTCGTCGAGCGTGCTCTTGAAGCTCTCGATGAGCTGGTGCGGCAGCTTGCGGATGAAGCCCACGGTGTCGCTGAGGAGGAAGGGCAGGTTGCCCAGGACCACCTTGCGCACGGTGGTGTCGAGCGTGGCGAAGAGCTTGTTCTCGGCGAACACGTCGCTCTTGCTCAACAGGTTCATGAGCGTGCTCTTGCCAACGTTGGTGTAGCCCACAAGGGCCACGCGCACCAGCTTGCCGCGGTTGCCGCGCTGGATGGCCTTCTGCTTGTCGATGTCACGGAGCTGGGCCTTCAGCAGGGCGATGCGGTCGCGCACGATGCGACGGTCGGTCTCGATCTCCTTCTCGCCCGCCCCGCCGCGCGTGCCCGTGCCGCCGCGCTGCCGCTCCAGGTGGGTCCACAGCTTGGTGAGGCGCGGCAGCATGTACTCGTACTGCGCCAGCTCCACCTGGGTCTTGGCATGCGATGTCCGCGCCCGCCGGGCGAAGATGTCCAGGATCAGGCGCGGGCGGTCGAGCACGGGCTTCCCGAGCTCCTGCTCCAGGTTGCGCTGCTGGGCGGGGCTCAGCTCGTCGTCGAAGATCACCGTGTCGGCGCCGTGGGCCTCGATCCAGGCCTTCACCTCGTTGAGCTTGCCGCTGCCCACATAGGTGCGCCCGTCGGGCTTGTGCAACCGCTGGGTGAAGCGGTGCACGCTGCGGATCTCGGCCGTGGAGGCCAGGAAGTCCAGCTCGTCCAGGTACTCCTTCACCTGGTCGGCGTCCTGCTCGTCGGTGATGAGGCCGATGAGCACCGCGGTCTCGGCCTTGGTCCGGGTCTCCTCGATCATTTCGCCTGGCGCAGGGTCCGCGCATGGTCCACCACCTGCTCGATCTGCTTCGGGGTGAGGACGTTGCGGTACGGCATCATCGCCCCCTTGCCGTTGGTGACGATGGCGATCATCTCCTCGCGGGATAGCATGGACACGGTGAGGTCCTTGGCGCCGCCCATGCCCAGGTCGCCGTTGCGGCCATGGCACAGCACGCAGTTGGCGTTGAACACCTGGGCGCCCTTGGTGGCCGGGTCGCCCCCGGTGGCCGCCTTCGAGGTGGGCGCCTCGCCGCACGCAGGCGACACGGCGGCCATCACCAGGAACAGGGGGATGAGGAGGACGCGCATCATCACAGCCATCCGCGTCCGAGGCCCACGGCGGTGAATGGCCACGGGGTGGCCCACAGCATCAGCACCAGGGCGATGAGGTAGAAGACCGCCACCCGCAGCTGCTTGCCCTGCTCGGTGCGGGCCCGCTTGCTCAGCATGCGTCCAAGCGTCACCAGCAGGATCGCCACGATCATGGTGCCGATGTGCTCGAACTTCCAGAACCGGAAGATCGGGCTGTTGGGCTCGGCGGCGAAGTTCTTGTGCAGCTTGTTCCAACGCATCATGTAAAGGGCGAGGCCGATCACCAGCTGCGCGTGGCAGAGCACCATCGCCACGATGGCGGCGGTGCGCTCCCACACGATGATGGGTCCCTTGGTGAGGTAGCCGCGCAGGGCGGCCACGCCGGCCACCCCCACGGTGAGGAGCACACCGTACCGGAGAAGGCTGTGGAAGAAACCGAGCAGGTCGAAGGACTGCATGGAGTGAGCGTGTTGGTGACCGCGAAGGTAGGCGGAAGGGCGTCCGTTGGCCCAGCCGCTATCTTGCGCCGCATGTCGCTCCGTGCGCTCCTGTTCCCCCTGCTGGCCTCGGCGCTGGTCGCCGTGGCTCAGGAGAACGCCCCGGTGAACGGCCCGTACCGCACGGCCCGCCCCGTGCATGCGTTCATCCACGCCACGGTGCACCCCGCCCCGGGCGAGGTGCTTCGCGATGCCACCCTGCTGGTGCAGGACGACCGCGTGCTGGCGGTGGGTGCCCGGGTGAAGGTCCCCGCCGGCGCGGTGGTGCACGACCTCGCCGGCCTGCACCTGTGGCCGGCGCTCATCGATCCCTATGGCGACCTGGGCATGCCGCCCGCGGAGCGGGTGCGTGAGGAGCGCAGCGCCGGCACGCGTTACTGGAACCGCGCGGTGCGGGCCACCACACGGGCCGACCAGCTCTACGCCCCCGATGCCGAACGCAGCGCAAGGCTGCGCGCGCAGGGCTTCGGGGCGGTGCTCACCCATCGCCATGACGGCATCGTGCGCGGCACCGGGGCCTTGGTGGCGCTGGCCGACCGCTCGGTGAACGAGGATGTCCTCGTGCCCCGCGCTTCGGCCCATTTCTCCTTCCGCAAGGGCAGCTCCCCCGATGGCTATCCCTCCTCCCTCATGGGGTCCATCGCCCTGCTGCGCCAGACCCTGCTCGATGCCGCCTGGTACGCCCGGCAGGGAAGCGCGCGCCAGAGCGATGCCGAGCTCGAGGCCCTCAATGCCCAGCTGGGCCTGCCGCTGGTGTTCGAGGCCTCGGAGCGCAACGATGTGGGCCGCATCGCCGCGATCGGGCGCGAGGTGGGCCTCCGCTTCATCGTGCGCGGCAGCGGCGATGAGTACGCGCGCCTCGACGAGGTGGTGGCCACCGGCCAGCCGCTCGTCCTTCCCCTCACCCTGCCCGAGGCCTACGATGTGGAGGACCCCTTCGCGGCGCTCGAGGTGGGCCTGGCCGAGCTGAAGCACTGGGAGCTCGCGCCCACCAACCCCGCACGGCTGCACGCGGCCGGTGTGCCCTTCGCCTTCACCCTGCAGGGCCTCAAGGAGCCCGCCGATGCCTGGCCCGCCCTGCGACGCATGGTGCTCGCCGGCCTCGACACCACGGCCGCCATCGCCGCGCTCACCACACGCCCGGCCGGGCTGCTGGGCGTGCAGGACCGCCTGGGCACCCTCCGTGAGGGACTGCTCGCCAGCTTCCTCATCACCTCGGGCCACCTGCTCGACCGATCCAACGTGGTGCACGAGACCTGGGTGTGCGGCCGTCGCTTCGTCCACAAGCCCTGCGGCGAGGAGGATGTGAACGGTGTGTTCGATCTCAACCTGCGCACCGTGATCCTGCGGATGGAGGTCTCCGGCCGCGACAAGCCCGAGGCCGAGGTCTACCGCCCTTCGGTGGACACCGTGCGCGTGAAGGCCCTGCTGCGCCGCGACGACCAGCTGGTGACCCTGCAGTTCGATGGTGCCCGCCTGGGCCTGCCCGGTCCCGTGCGCCTCAACGGCATCGTGCACGACCGCGGTGGCATCTGGGACGGCCAGGGCCAGATGCCGGGCGGGGAATGGATCGCATGGAGCGCCGTGCGGCAGGCCGTGCGCAGCCGCGAGAAGGGCCCCCGCACGGACGACCGCACCCTCGACAGCCTCTACCGTGCGCCTGTGGGCGAGGTGTGGTTCCCGCTCAACGGGCTGGGCCGGCCCTCCGTGCCCGACACGGGGTCCTTCATCTTCCGCCACGCCACCGTGTGGACCAACGGACCGCAGGGCGTGCTGCGCGATGCCGACGTGTGCGTTCACGGCGGTCGCATCGTTGCGGTGGGGGAGCGCCTGGAGGCGGGCACGCTCTTCCCCGGCCGCGACCGGCCCACGTTCATCGAGGTCAACGCCACGGGCCGCCACCTCACCTGCGGCATCATCGACGAGCATTCGCACCTGGGCATCGCCCGCGGGGTGAACGAGAGCGGGCAGGCCGTCACCGCCGAGGTGCGCATCGGCGATGTCACCGACCCCGACAACGTGGGCCTGTACCGCGACCTGGCCGGCGGTGTCACCGCCGTGCAGCAGCTGCATGGCAGTGCCAACCCCATCGGCGGCCAGAGCGCCCTGGTGAAGCTGCGGTGGGGCCTCGGTGCTGAGGCCCTGCACATCGACGGGGCGCCCGGCTTCATCAAGTTCGCCCTTGGGGAGAACGTGAAGCAGAGCAACTGGAGCAGCGAAGGGCGCCGCTTCCCACAGACGCGCATGGGCGTGGAGCAGGTGATGTACGATGCCTTCCACCGGGCACGGGCCTACGGTGCCGCGCGTGATGCCTGCGAGGCGCTGCGACCGAAGGAGAAGGAGGCCGCCCCGGCACCCCGGCGCGACCTCGAGCTCGATGCGGTCCTGGAGGTCCTGCGCGGCACCCGCTTCATCAGCTGCCACAGCTACGTGCAGGGCGAGGTGGACATGCTCATGCAGGTGGCCGACAGCATGGGCTTCACCGTGAACACCTTCACCCACATCCTGGAGGGCTACAAGGTGGCGCGCCGCATGAAGGCGCATGGCGCCAGCGCGAGCACCTTCAGCGACTGGTGGGCGTACAAGATGGAGGTGGGCGAGGCGATCCCGTACAACGCCGCGCTGCTGTGGCGCGAGGGGGTGAACACCGGCATCAACAGCGATGACGCCGAGATGAGCCGTCGCCTGAACCAGGAGGCGGCCAAGGCCGTGAAGTACGGCGGCGTGCCGCCCGCCGAGGCGTGGAAGATGGTCACCCTGAACCCGGCGCGCATGCTGCATCTGGACCACCGCATGGGCAGCGTGGAGCCCGGCAAGGACGCCGACCTCGTGCTGTGGAGCGGCGATCCGCTCTCCATCGGCAGCACCTGCCTGATGACGCTGGTGGACGGCGTGAAGTACTTCGATGCCGAGGAGGACCGCCGCTGGCGGGCGGAGGCCGCGCGCGAGCGCGAGCGCATCATCGCCCGCATGCTGGCCGCCAAGCGCGCCGGGGCTCCCGCGCGCAAGGCCGAACGCAAGGAGCAACACCATTGGGAATGCGATACCATCGGCGAGGAGCCCTGAACGGCGCGGCCTGTGCCGC
>JBIJCH010000024.1:0-12124 GCA_044344815.1 Flavobacteriales bacterium
GCATGAAAGCGGTGTACCCTTGGGGGGTCTTCATAGGCCGACCGGCTCGGTAGTCTTTCATGTGCAGGATGTGGCGCAAAGTTGAAAAGCGACCATCACATTTCAAATATATGACCACAAAGTATAAAAGACCTCCCGCTTTTCAATTTTCGGAGAGGACCATCCATCAACCAAACATCAAGAAATAGAACAGCTGTGTATCAAGCGGTTATGGCTTTTTTACGCACCGCCATAGCCCTTGCCATCAAGCAAACCAGAGTTGAAGGGTTCGCCCCGTTGACCCCTACTTCGGCTCCCACAACTCCACCTTGTTCCCCTCCGGATCATACACCCACGCGAAGCGGCCGTAGTCCTCGTCCATGCGTTTGGGGTCGATGCGCACACCGGCCGCCTCGAGCTTTTTCAGCAGCCCATCAATGTCCTGCACGCGCAGGTTCAGCATGAACTGTTGTGTGTCGCTACCGAAATAGTCGGTGTCCTTCTTGAACGGCGAGAACACCGTGGGTCCGGCATCCTGCTGCCACACCCAGCCGTTCTCCTGGTCGTTGATGCCGAAGTGATCGTTGTACCACTTGGCCAGGGCCTTGTGGTCGATGGCGCGGAAGAAGAGCCCGCCGATGCCGGTGACGTGTCGGGACATGGGTTGCGTTTGGATGGCACGGAGCGAGGTGGCAGGAACCACCTGCGCGTGGCCGGGCCATGACCCGTAACTTTGGCTTTGCAAGTATTCGCCATGGCCAAGACTCTTTCCAAGCCCGCATCCGTAAAGGCTGACCTCAACGGCCACAGCAAGGAGGATGTCACGCTGAGCCCGTCGAAGCGGAACGGAAGTGCCCTTCGGCAGGCTCAGGGGGACACGATCAAGAAGCGCCTGCCCGTAATGAAGACATATAAGATCTTCATCGGCGGCAAGTTCCCGCGCACCGAGAGCGGGCGCTACTACCAGCCCAAAGGCAGCGATGGCAAGCCGCTGGCCAACGTGTGCCGCAGCAGCCGCAAGGATGTGCGCGATGCCGTGGTGGCCGCACGCGGGGCCGTGGGCGGCTGGGCCGGTCGCAGTGCCTTCAACCGCAGCCAGATCCTCTACCGCATCGGTGAGATGCTGGAGGGCCGCAGCGCGCAGTTCGTGCACGAGCTGGTGCTGCACGGCGCCACCCCGAAGCAGGCCGAGGCTGAGGTGGCCGCCGCCATCGACCGCTGGATCCACTATGCGGGCTGGTGCGACAAGTACCAGGCGCTCTTCAGCAGCGTGAACCCCACGAACAGCAGCCACTTCAACTTCAGTGTGTACGAACCCACCGGTGTGGTGGGCATCATGGCCGGTGGAAGCAACGGCCTGCTGGAACTGGTGAGCCTGATCGCCCCGGTGATCGCGGGCGGCAACACGTGCGTGGTGGTGGCCAGCGAGAAGCACCCGCTGCCGGCCGTCACCTTCACCGAGGTGCTCGCCACCAGCGATCTGCCCGGCGGCGTGGTGAACCTGCTCACCGGCTTCCGCAACGAACTGCTGAAGCCTTTGGTGGCGCACATGGACATCAACGCCATTGTGGTCGCAGATGCTTCGAAGGAAGAGCGGACCATGCTCGACAGCGAGGCCACCTGCAACCTGAAGCGGTTGGTGTACCCGAAGGTCAAGGACTGGACGAGCGAAGAAGCACAGTCACCGTATTCCATCCTCGACACCCAGGAGGTGAAGACCACCTGGCACCCGATCGAGCGCGGGCAGGGTGGGGGTGGGGGCTATTGAGCCATGGAACCCATCACCTGGCCAGACTTCGAAAAGGTCCACCTCTGCGTGGGCACCGCACTGGCCTCAGAGGATCTGCCTAATGCCCGCAAGCCGGCCTATGTGCTCACCATCGACTTCGGTCCGCATGGGGTGAAGCGCAGCAGCGCGCAGATCACGGTGCACTACACGAAGGAGGAGTTGATCGGGCGGCAGGTGGTGGCGGTGATCAACTTCCCGCCGAAGCAGATCGGCAGCGTGATGAGCGAGTGCCTGGTCACCGACATCCCCGATGCCAACGGTGACATGGTGCTCGCAGCGGTGGAGCGGCCTGTGCCGAACGATACACGGCTGATGTGTGGGACGGGGTTCCGGTATTGTTGATAACACCTTCCGCACGGGAGGTCCAAAGCGGGGCATGTGCCCTGTACCTTGTGGGTTGAACACCCATCAAAACCATTGGACCATGGCAACGAACGTGGAAGCCTACTGCGTGAAGTGCAAAGCGAAGCGCACGATGAAGGACCCCCAGGAGCAGACCATGGCCAACGGCCGCAAGGCGATGAAGGGCACCTGCCCCACCTGCGGCACGGGCATGTTCAAGATCCTGGGGAACAAGTAGCCCGGCCGGCCGGGTCGATGCCATTGCGCGAGGTTGTCCGGCGCATGCGGTGCCCGGGTCGCTGTTCCCGTGCGCGCGGATGCCGTAGGGCTGGCCGATACCGGATGGTCTTACCGTAGCGGTCGATGTGGCGTTATGTCGGCCTCGGCACCGGTGCACTGCTCAGCAGCTGGGTGGTGTGGGTGAACATCGGCGTGCATCGCGCACCGCGCGTGGGATCGGAGGAGGAGCTCGTGGCCGCTCGGGCACAACTGGCGTACCTCGAGCAGCGCATGCACGCAGGCCTGCCGGATGCGATGCAGCGGCTCTTTCCCGAGGGGGCCGTCTTCACCGACGCGCTGTACGGCCTGGCCTGGTGCCAGCTCGCGCAGCGCTCTCCGATGGACAAAGCGCTGCGGGTGCATGCGCTCACCGAAGCGCGCTACGCCCTGGCCGATATGGAGCGTCCGTCGGTGCAGGCCCGCTTCGCCAGTGCGGACACCCTGACCTTCGGTGTGTTCTACACCGGCTGGCGCAACCTGCTGATCGGCGCCATCGCCTTGCTGGACACCAAGGACACCGCGCTGCAGGCGCGTTGGGAGGAGGAATGCGCCACGTTGCGGAACGCGTTCGGTGCGGCGCGGTCACCGTTCCTGTGCTCGTACCCCGGCATGGCCTGGCCGGCGGACAACGTAGTGGCCATGGCCAGCCTCGCGCGCCATGCCCGCGCGCACGGGATCACCGATGATGCCGTGCTGCGCAATTGGGTGGATCGTGTGCGCATGCACCGCGACGAACGTGGTCTGGTCCCGCATGCGTGGGACCCTGTGGCCGATCGCATGGCCGAAGCCTCCCGTGGGTCGTCCCAGGTGCTGATGAACGCCCTGCTGCCCACCGTTGACAGCGCGCTCGCAGCGGAGCAGTTCCAAGGCTTCTGCACGCACTTCCTCATGGAGCGGTGCGGTGTGCCGGTGGTGCGCGAACATCCACATGATGTGATGCGGTCCGGGGATGTGGACAGCGGACCGGTGATCCTGGGCGCGGGTGCCAGCGCCACGGTGGTGGGTGCCGCCGCCTTCCGTGCGAACGGCGACCTGTTCCATGCGCAGGAGCTCGATGCCACGTGCGAGGGTTTCGGCCTGGCGACCGGGGAGGCATGCAAGCGCTACCTGCTCGGGGTCCTGCCCATCACAGACCTGTTCATCGTGTGGGCGCGGACCTGGCACCCGCCTGTGGGCAATGCGCACACACCGGGCTTCGTGCGGTTCCACCTGTGGTCGGCGGGGCTGATCACCCTGCTGCTCGCGGCATGGTGGTTCCCCTGGGCACGGCGATGCTGGCGAGGTCGCGCCCGTTACCTTGGCGGCATGCAACGGTCAACGTTCCTTCTCCTGCTTCTTTCCGGCCCCGCAACGCTTACCGCCCAGCCCGTGATCGATGCGGGTTCAGCTCCGGCCGTGGGCCAGATCTACGATTACGACATCGCCGATCCGTTGAACCTGCCAGGCACCGGGCCCGGGCAGGTGTGGGATGCCTCCGGAGCGCAGGTGAACACCAATGCACAGCTCCAGTACATCGCGCCGGGGATGTCCACGGCGGGGTCATCGTTCCCCGATGCGGACGTGGTGCAGGATGAAGGGGGTAATGAGACCTTCTTGGAGGTCGGCGCCGATGGCCTGTACGTGATCGGCTCTTACGCGCCGGGTCTGCCCATCACCTCGGTGTTCACCGATCCCCAGCGGGTGATGGCCTACCCGTGTTCCCTGGGCACGGCATGGACCGATGCCTATGAGGGGTCGTACACCTACCAGGGCAACACCTACCAGCAGCAAGGCACCGATCAGTTCGAGGCCACGGGATACGGCTCGTTCCAGTTCCCGTGGGGTACCATGGACAATGTGCTGCGCATCGATGGCTCCTCCACCTACACGGAATCGGGCAACGGCAACACCTACGTGTATGACGCCACCTTCACGCTGTTCCACAAGCCGGGCCTGGGCAACTTCGTGGCGCGGCTGTTGGACGGCAGTGCCACGTTGAACGGGGCCCCCGCCGGTGTGGTGCAGAACCTGGTGATGATGCAGGCCTCGAGCATCGGCGTGGAGGAGATGGACCTGGCCGGCATCGGCGTGGAGCTGTTCCCGAACCCCAGCGAGGGTGTGGCGGAGGTGGTGCACGGCTCGGATGGCGACCTGGACATCCGTGTGGTCGATGCCGCCGGGCGTACCGTGCTGCACCGGCCCCTGGGCGTGCGTGCCCCGGGCATCCATCGCGACCGGATCGACCTGCAGGGGGAGGCCCCCGGCCTGTATACCGTGATGGTGGAGCGCGCCGATGGCGTGCGTGGCTGCGCCCGTCTTCTGGTGACGCGATGAACCACCTGGCCAGGCGGACACCGCTGCGCGCCAAGGTCCTTCCCCGGCCATGATCGGTCGGTCCTTTCCCGTGGCGGACGACGGGCGCGGTGACCGCATGTGGTGGGCCTACATGCTCCTGTTCCTTTCGGCGGTGCTGGTGCTGATCGACCGGCTGTCGCCGCCAGTGCTCGTGCATACCACGGTGGAGGAGTTGACCGGGGTCGAGGTGAACGAGAGTTCGCGTCGTCGCCGTGTGGTGACCCCGTGGAGCCTGGTGCGGACCGCGGACGGCAGCCGGTTCGAAGTGGCTGGTAGCACCGGACTGTGGACCGTGGGTGAGCCGCTCGAACTGGAGCGCAGCCGCTTGTTCAAGGAGGTGGTCCGCTACCGGCGTGATGCGCCGGGTGCGTACTGGAGCCGCACCGTTCGGGAGTCGGACACCCTGGAGACCACCGTGGTGGTGGCGCTGGTGGCGTTGCTGGCCGGTGCGCTGCTGCTGCCCTGGTGGGGACCCCAGGCCCGCATGGCGCTGCGGTTGGTGCTGGTGGTGCTGGTCGCCACCTGGGGCATGTACGTGTTGGGCGCGCATGGGCTGCGCCTGTTATCGTGACGGCTGGCGTCGACGGATCGCCGAAAAGCATCGACGAACATTCGTATTTTGTTGACAAAATGCTCATAACTCCTTAGCTTCGCAGGATCGGCCTCCTGCGGGATCCCGAGCAACAGCCTGTACCCCATGCACTTTTACACGGAATTTACCGCCAAGCGGGTTACCCGGGTCCTGTTGCTGGCCTTCGGGGTGCTGCTGTTCATGCACCTGGTGGTGCAGTTCGGGCACCTTGTGCTGCATCAGGAGTGGGGGGCGCTTACGGAACTGTTCGACATGGACCTCGAGAACAACATGCCCACGTTCTTCAACTGTGGCCTGTTCTTCATCGGTGCGGCGCTGTTCTACCTGGCCGGCAAGGGTGAGCGGGAGCTGCCCCGGCGCCCGTGGATGATCATGGCCGCGGTGTTCCTGTTCCTGGGCATCGATGAGGGATCACAGGTGCATGAGAAGTTCATGCTGGTCACGCTGCGCCTGATCGGTTGGGACCAGTGGCACATGGGCTGGCTGTACTATGCGTGGGTGATCCCCTACGGCATCATCGTGGGGGCGCTGGGCCTGTACATGCTCCGTTTCCTGTTGCGGGTGCAGGCGGGCACACGCAATGGGCTGTTGGCGTCGGGAGCCCTCTACGTGCTGGGTGCCGTGGTGTTCGAGGCGTACAGTGGCAAGATCGCGGAGGCCGCCCACGACACGGACCTGCCCGGCAATGCGGCGTACTGCGCCACCATCACCTTCGAGGAGAGCTTCGAGATGCTCGCCCTCATCGGTTGCATCCATGTGATGATGGTGCTGCACGGCCACCGGGGTACGGTGCTTTCCGTGGGCCTGCGTCCCTCCGCCGCCGTGACCGGGGATGCTGCCGCCGGTGCCAGGGAGGTCGCTGCCAAAAGGTCGCGCACGGTCGATCAGGCCGGATAGCCCAGCCGTTCGCGCACGCGCGCGAGGGTCCGCTGCGCCACCGTGCGTGCCTTGTCCGCGCCGATGTGCAGCTGGCGTTCCACCTCGCCGCGGTCGGCCATCAGCCGGTCGTACTCCGCGCGTTCCCTGCGGAAGCCATCGAGGATCGCCGCGAGCAGTTCCTTCTTCGCGTGGCCATAGCCATAGCCGCCTGCACGGAACTTCGACGCCATGTCGTTCGCCCCATCCGCCGGGGCCACCAGCTTGAACAGCCTGTAGACCGTGTTGGCCTCGGGGTCCTTGGGCTCCTCCATGGGCGTGCTGTCGGTGACGATGCCCATCACCTCCTTCTTCACCACCGCCTCGGGGGCGAACAGGCTGATGAGGTTGCCGCGGCTCTTGCTCATCTTCTCGCCATCGGTGCCGGGTACCAGCATCACCTGCTCGTCGATGCGGGCATCGGGCAGCACGAAGGTGGCGCCCATCTGGTGGTTGAACCGCTCGGCCACGTCGCGCGTGAACTCCAGATGCTGCTTCTGGTCCCTGCCCACGGGCACCACCTCCGCGTCGTACAGCAGGATGTCGGCGGCCATGAGCATGGGGTAGGTGAAGAGCCCTCCGTTCACATCCTCCAGCCGGTCGGCCTTGTCCTTGAAGCTGTGCGCGAGCGCCAGCCGCGAATAGGGGAAGAAGCAGCTGAGGTACCAGGTGAGCTCGGTGACCTCGGGCACGTCGCTCTGGCGGTAGAACACGGTGCGCTCGGGGTCGAGGCCGCAGGCCAGCCACACGGCGGCCACGCGCGCGGTGTTGTCGCGCATCACCGCCGGATCCTTCACCTGCGTGAGCGCGTGCAGGTCGGCGATGAACAGGAACGACTCGTTGCCGGGCGCCGTGCTCATGGCGATGGCGGGCCTGATGGCGCCCAGCACGTTGCCCAGGTGCGTGGTGCCGGTGCTCTGGATGCCGGTGAGGATGCGGGCCATGGTGCGGAAAGGCCGCCGAAGATAGCGGGTTAAATTCGCGGCCTTCCGAGCGCCATGCCCACGCACGTGCACACCGACCGCCCCGCCATCGCCGACGGGGAGAGCACCCGCGTGCCCCTGTTCCGCTGGCTCTTCGCCGTGCCACGCTTCCTCTACAAACTGTGGTACGGCATCGCGTTCTACCTGGTGCTGCTGGTGACCTACCCGCTCTTTCGCGGGTTGCTGCGCACCCCGGAGGGTTATCCGGCGGCGTTCCGCTGGATGCGCCGCTTCGCGAAGGTGCTTCAGTGGATCACCTTCACGCCCCTGCGTACCAAGTGGGTGGGCGTGCTGCCCAGGCCACCCTATGTGATCTGCTGCAACCACGGCAGCTACATCGACATTCCCCACCTGTACGTGCTGCTGCCGGAGTACTTCGTGCTCATGGGCAAGTACGAACTGCTCAAGTGGCCGCTCTTCAACATCTTCCTCCGCGACATGAACATCGCGGTGAACCGCGGCAGCCACACCGAGGCCGCCCGCGCCCTGCAGAAGGCCGGCCGAGCCCTGGCCCGCGGCACCAGCGTGGCCCTCTTCCCCGAAGGCACGATCCCCCGCACGGCCCCGCGCATGAAGCACTTCAAGGACGGCGCGTTCAAGATGGCCATCCAGCACCAGGTGCCCATCGTGCCGGTGACCTTCGTGGACAACTGGCGCATCTTCGGCGATCCCGAGGACCTGCTGAGCCGCGGGCACCCGGGCTTCACCGAGGCCGTGGTGCATCCGCCCATCCCCACCGCCGGCCTCACCGAGGCCGATCTGGTAGCTTTGCGCATGCGGGTGTACGACGCGATCGAGGGCCCGCTGCTCGAGGCCGAGAAACGCCGCCAACGCCGATGAAGATCGACAACGCCACCCTGGACCGCATCGCCGAACTGGCCCGCCTGGACTTCAGCGACCCCGCCGCGCGCGCCGCCATCCTGCAGGACATGCAGCGCGTGATCGACTTCGTGGAGAAGCTGAACGAGGTGGACACCAGGGGCGTGGAGCCGCTGATCTTCATGACCGACGAGCAGGACGTGCTGCGCGATGACGTGGCGCGCACCGAGGTCACCAAGCAGGAGGCGCTGCGCAACGCACCGGTGAAGGACAGCGACTACTTCAAGGTGCCGCGCGTGGTGGACAAGAGCTAGGCAAGCCTCAAGTCACAAGGCTCAAGGCACAAGCGGTCAAGGTGGCGCGGTCGGGCTGCGGAAGCGGCTCGGTATACTTGCAGCCCATTCCCATTCCCCATGTACGGCGCCATCCAGCAGCACCTGAGCAAGGAACTCAAGGCCATCGACGATGCCGGCCTCTTCAAGCGCGAACGCATCATCACCAGCGAGCAGGGCGCCGAGATCACCGTCAACGGGAAGCAGGTCCTCAACTTCTGCGCGAACAACTACCTTGGACTGAGCTCGCACCCCGAGGTGGTGAAGGCCGCGCACGCCACGCTCGACACGCACGGCTACGGCATGAGCAGCGTGCGCTTCATCTGCGGCACGCAGGACATCCACAAGGAGCTCGAGGCCAAGCTCGCCGCCTTCCACGGCACGGAGGACACCATTCTCTATGCGGCGTGCTTCGACGCCAACGGCGGTGTCTTCGAGCCCCTCTTCGGCGAGGAGGACGCCATCATCAGCGACGCGCTCAACCATGCCAGCATCATCGACGGCGTGCGCCTGTGCAAGGCCGCGCGCTACCGCTACGCCAACAACGACATGGCCGACCTGGAGGCCCAGTTGAAGGCGGCGAGCGAGAAGAAGCACCGCTTCAAGATCATCGTCACCGACGGGGTGTTCAGCATGGACGGCATCGTGGCCGACCTGAAGGGCGTGTGCGACCTGGCCGACAAGTACGATGCGCTGGTGATGGTGGACGAGTGCCACGCCGCCGGCTTCATCGGGAGGACCGGTCGCGGCAGCGTGGAGCATTGCGGGGTGATGGGCCGTGTGGACATCATCACCGGAACCCTGGGCAAGGCGCTGGGCGGGGCCATGGGCGGCTACACCACCGGCCGCAAGGAGATCATCGAGATGCTGCGCCAGCGCAGCCGTCCCTACCTCTTCAGCAACTCCCTGGCCCCGGCCATCGTGGGCGCCAGCATCAAGGTCATCGACCTGCTCAGTTCGAGCACCGAGCTGCGCGACCGTCTGGAGCGCAACGTGGACCGCTTCCGCACGGGCATCGAGGCGCTGGGCTTCAAGACCCGGGGCGCCGGGGCGGCCATCGTGCCGGTGATGCTGGGCGATGCCAAGCTGAGCCAGGTGATGGCGGACAAGCTGCTGGCCGAGGGCATCTACGTGATCGGGTTCTTCTACCCGGTGGTGCCCAAGGATACGGCCCGGATCCGGGTGCAGCTGAGCGCGGCCCATACCGATGCCCACATCGACCAGGCCCTGGCCGCCTTCGGCAAGGTGGGGAAGGAGCTCGGGGTGATATGAGCGTTATCCGCTGACGATCAGCGGATTGAAGGGTCGACCCCCGGATGCCGCCCTCGTGGCTGTGGACAGGCTGTTGGCAGCGCGGTGGACAGGTTGTGGATCAGGGTTTTGGGCGGGATCGGTATTCGATCTATCTTCGCGCCCCCTTCCGAGAGGAGGGGCTTAAAACACCCACGATCCGTGGCTTCGACGACCCATACCACCACGATGGCCAATGCGGCCACCGTACAGAAAGAATGGCTCCTGGTGGACGCCGAGAACGAAGTGCTCGGCCGCCTGGCCAGCAAGATCGCCATGCTGGTGCGCGGCAAGCACAAGCCCACCTTCACCGCCCACGTGGACACCGGTGATCATGTGGTGGTGATCAACGCCGACAAGGTGCGCCTGACCGGCGGCAAGATGGAGTACAAGGAGTACCAGCGCTTCAGCGGGTACCCGGGTGGCCGCACGGTGGAGATCGCCAAGGACATCAAGCGCCGCAAGCCGCACGCCATGGTGGAGATCGCCGTGCGCGGCATGCTGCCGAAGACCCGCCTGGGCCGCGCGCAGTTCACCAACCTGCACGTGTTCGCCGGTAGCGAGCACAAGCACGCCGCCCAGAACCCCCGCAAGATCGACCTGAACAGCATCAAGTAAGATGGCAACTGTCAACACCATCGGCCGCCGCAAGACCTCCGTGGCCCGCGTGATCCTCAACGAGGGCACCGGCAACATCACCGTGAACGGTGTGGAGGGCAAGGAGTATTTCCCCGTCATGGTCCAGCAGTTCAAGCTGAACCAGCCCTTCAAGCTCACGGGCACCGAAGGCAAGTACGACGTGACCATCACCGTCGATGGCGGTGGCATCACCGGCCAGGTGGAGGCCGTGCGCCTGGGCATCGCCCGCGCGCTCGTGGAGGTGGACGCCGCCCACAAGCCCGCCCTGAAGGCCGAGGAGCTCATGACGCGCGACCCGCGCGCCGTGGAGCGTAAGAAGTTCGGACGCAAGAAGGCGCGCAAGCGCTACCAGTTCAGCAAGCGTTAAACCCTGCGCTTGTTGGTCCGCCCGATCCCGGTCATGCCGCCCCTGGCAGCCTGACCACGGACGGGAGGGTTCAGCATCCAATCCGGATGGACCGGCCCACCGCAAGGAGGGAAGCTACCACCCGGATGCCTGCGAAAACGGGAAAGAGGAACGTGAACAACAACGGAAATGGCTCGTACTGAATTCAAGCAATTGCTCGACGCCGGGGTGCACTTCGGTCACCTCAAGCGCAAGTGGAACCCCAACATGGCCCCGTACATCTTCGGGGAGAAGAAGGGCATCCACATCATCGACCTGAACAAGACCGCCGCGAAGCTTGACGAGGCCTCGGCCGCGATGAAGAGCATCGCCCGCGGAGGCAAGAAGGTGCTGTTCGTGGCCACCAAGAAGCAGGCGAAGGACATCGTCGCCGAGAAGGTGAAGCCCACCGGCATGCCCTTCGTCACCGAGCGCTGGAGCGGTGGCATGCTCACCAACTTCGGCACCATCCGCCGCGCCATCAAGAAGATGGCCTCGATCGACCGGATGAAGAGCGACGGCACCTTCGACCACATCAGCAAGCGCGAGCGCCTGCAGATCATGCGTCAGCGCGAGAAGATGGAGAAGAACCTGGGCTCCATCGCCGACCTTACCCGTCTGCCCTCCGCGCTGTTCGTGGTGGACATCGTGAAGGAGCATATCGCCATCGCCGAGGCGCGCAAGCTGGGCATCCCCACCTTCGCCATGGTCGACACCAACAGCGATCCCACGCTGGTGGACTTCCCGATCCCCGCCAACGACGACGCCACCAAGAGCATCGAGCTGATCGTGGACGCCATGATCGCCGCGGTGAACGAGGGCCTCGAGGAGCGCAAGAGCGACAAGGAGCGCGGTGAGGCCGTACCCGAGGAGGGTGAGGAGGCCGAGGGCGCCGAGGAGGGCGTGGAGGAGACCGAGGGCGGCGAGCAGAAGTGATCGCCCCCGTTCCGTTCAACCATTCAATTCACAGGGCCCGGTGAGCGCCGGTCCCGCCAAGCAAGCATGAGCACCATGGCTATCACCGCCGCTGACGTGAACAAGCTGCGCCAGATCACCGGCGCGGGCATGATGGATTGCAAGAAGGCCCTCACCGAGGCCAACGGCGACTTCGACGCCGCCATCGACTTCCTGCGCAAGCAGGGCCAGAAGGTGGCCGCCAAGCGCGCCGACCGCGACGCCACCGAGGGCCTCGTGATCGCGAAGACCACCGCCGACGGCACCAAGGGCGTGCTGGTGTGCACCAACTGCGAGACCGACTTCGTGGCCAAGAACGCCGACTTCACCGCCATGGCCGAGCGCATCGCCACCATCGCCCTGGAGAAGGGCCTGGACAGCATCGACGCGCTGAAGGCCGCCGCCTACGACAGCAACGGCCTCTCCGTGGCCGAGAAGCTGATCGAGCAGACCGGTGTGATCGGCGAGAAGATCGACGTGAGCGCCTGCCAC
>JBIJCH010000328.1:0-3240 GCA_044344815.1 Flavobacteriales bacterium
TCCCGGCCCATCATGCCGAATCCGTGGGCATCGTCCACGAAGAGGCGGAAGTTGTACTTGGCCTTGCGCTCCACGATCTCCTTCAGCTTGCCCTGGTCGCCGGCCATGCCGAACACGCCCTCGGTCATCACCATGATGCCGCCGCCGGTCTCCTTGGTCACCTTGGCGGCCTTCTCCAGCATGTTGTCCAGGCTGGCCATGTCGTTGTGCTGGAACACGAAGCGCTTGCCCATGTGCAGGCGGGCCCCGTCGATCATGCAGGCGTGGCACTCGCTGTCGTACACGAGCACATCGTGGCGGCTGAGCAGGGCCTCGATGGCGCTCATGCAGCCCTGGTAGCCGTAGTTCAGCAGGAAGGTGTCCTCCTTGCCCATGAAGGCGCTCAGCTCGTTCTCGAGCTGCTCATGGTACTTCGTCTGGCCGCTCATCATGCGGGCCCCCATCGGGTAGGCCATGCCCCAGGCGGCGGCGGCCTCGGCGTCCACCTTGCGGATCTCGGGGTGGTTGGCCAGGCCCAGGTAGTTGTTCAGGCTCCACACCAGCACGGGCTTGCCTCGGAAGGTCATGTGGGCGCCCAGCTCGCCTTCGAGCTTGGGGAAGCTGAAGTAGCCGTGGCTGTTCTTGGCGTGGCGGCCGATGTGGCCCAGGTCCTTGCGGAGCTTGTCGAAGATGTCGTTCATGGGATGTCCGGTTCCCCCCGGATGGCTGCCTGGCAGGACACACCGTTGGTCCCTGTTCCGGCGCCGGTAAAGGTAACCATCACGGCATACTGCGTTCCCGGCCAGGGCCGTTCTTCCGCCCCGGCCGATGTTGATAGCTTTGCGCCCCGTTATCATGACCCCTGACAGCTTGGAGCAACGTCCTCCCCGGCGCCGGGCCTGGACCCTTCCATTGGCCGGACTGGCCTGGCTGCTGTTGATACTGGGGGGCGGGCCTTCGCTCACCGGCTGCAGCGAGTTCAACCGGGCCATGAAGGCCAGTGGCGACACGGCCGTGGCCTACAAGATGCGGGTGGCCGAGAAGTACTTCGCCAAGGGGGACTACGACCGGTCCCTGCCGCTGCTGGAGGAACTGGTGGCCCTCACGCGTGGCACCAGCCGCAGCGAGCGGGCCAACTACCTGCATGCCAAGACCATCTACGGCATGAAGGACTACCTCCTGGGGGGCTATTACCTGGAGAACTTCGCCAAGACCTTCCCCACGAGCGAGTACGCCGAGGAGTGCACCTTCCTCAGCGCCATGTGCTACTACAAGAACAGTCCGGAGTACGAGCTGGACCAGACCGACACCGAAACGGCCATCGACCAGTTCCAGCTGTTCCTGGCCTACTACCCCTACACGGAGCTCAAGGACAGCTGCAACGCCTTGATCGACGGGTTGCGGGCCAAGCTCGAGCGCAAGGACTTCGAGAACGCAAAGCAGTATTTCAGGCTGCGCAACTACGAGAGCGCGAGCACGGCTCTGAAGAACTTCGTGCGGAAATGGCCCAATTCGGCCTACCGGGAGGAGGCCCTGTTCATCGTGCTGCAGAGCGACCACGACCTGGCCATGAACAGCGTGGAGAGCAAGAAGGAGGCACGGGTGGCCGAAGGGATCCGGTCTTTCAATAATTTCGCGGACGCTTTCCCGGAAAGCAAGCTCCTGAACGAGGCCCGCCGGTTGTACGACGACCTTACGGGCGACCAGGTTCCGAACACCCCGAAAGCTTCGACGCCATGAACACCCAACGCAGCATGAACGCAGCCAAGACCACGGTGACCCGTGATGTGAACGACCTGGACAAGGAGCTCGGGAACGTGTACGAGACCGTGAGCGTGCTGGGCAAGCGTGCGAACCAGATCGCCACCGAGATCAAGACCGAACTGAGCGCGAAGCTCGAGGAGTTCGCGGTGACGGGGGAGAACCTGGAGGAGGTGTACGAGAACCGCGAGCAGATCGAGCTCAGCAAGCACTACGAGAAGATGCCGAAGCCCAGCGCCCTGGCCATCCAGGAGCTGATCGAGGGCAAGATCGTGGTGCGCCGCCCCGAGGAGGACGGCAACGCGGCGGTGAGCGAGCAGAAGTGACCCGCGGGCCGTTGGCGCCCGTCCTTAGACCATGGCCATCGCCCTTCCGCGCAAGGTGCTGCTGGGCGTGACCGGTGGTATAGCCGCTTACAAGGCGCCCGCTTTGGTGCGCGCCCTGGTGAAGGCCGGGGCGGAGGTGCAGGTGGTGATGACCCCGGCCGCGCACGACTTCGTCACCCCCCTGGCCCTGTCCACCGTGAGCCGGAGGCCCGTGCTCACCGACCTGTTCGTGCGTGATGGCAGCGGCCGATGGAACGACCACGTGCACCTGGCCCGCTGGGCCGATGTGATGGTGGTGGCCCCGGCCAGCGCCAACACCCTGGGCAAGATGGCCCGGGGCCTATGTGACAACCTGCTGCTGGCCTGTTACCTCAGCGCCGAGGCGCCCGTGTTCGTGGCGCCCGCCATGGACCTCGAGATGTGGCGCGATACCGGCGTTCAGGCCAACCTTGCCGCCTTGAAGGAGCGTGGTGTGCACGTCATCGGTCCGGAGCGCGGCGAACTGGCCAGCGGGCTGGTGGGCGAGGGGCGCATGACAGAGCCGGAGGACCTCGTCATGGCCCTGCACAAGGCCCTCATCGGTCCCTCGAAACTGGCCGGCCGCACCGTGCTCATCACCGCCGGAGGCACCCAGGAGGCCATCGACCCGGTGCGGTACATCGGCAACCGCAGCAGCGGCCGCATGGGCTTCGCACTGGCCGGGGAGGCCGCCCTGCGCGGGGCGCGGGTCGAACTGGTGACCGGTCCGGTGACCCTGTCCACCGACCGTGCCGGCATCCACCGCACCGACGTGGTGAGCGCGGCCGAGATGGCCGCGGCCTGCAAGGCCCTGTTCCCGACCTGCGACATCGCCATCGCCAGTGCCGCCGTGGCCGACTGGCGTCCCGCTTCACCGGCCACCGGCAAGCTGAAGAAGAGCGACGCACCCACGGCGCTTACCTTGGAGCCCACCGAGGACATCCTGGCCTGGATGGGCACCCACAAGCAGGCACGCCAGTTGCTGGTGGGCTTTGCCCTGGAGACCGACAACGAACTGGAGAACGCCCGCGGCAAGCTCATGCGCAAGAACCTGGACCTGGTGGTGCTGAACTCGCTCCGCGACGAAGGGGCCGGCTTCGGGCACGACACCAACCGGGTGACCCTGGTGGGCGGGGGTACGGATCCCGCTCCGCTG
>JBIJCH010000329.1:0-3219 GCA_044344815.1 Flavobacteriales bacterium
ACACCACACCCTACGGCAACCAGCGCAAGCTCGAGCGCTTCCCCTTCCCCTACGAGCCCATCGTGATCCCGCGGAGCACGCACCCCATCGTGAACAACATCGACCCGGTTCACCTGCGCTTCCCCAGCAGCATCGACACCATCGGCACCGACAGCGCCCGCAAGACCATCCTGCTCACCAGCTCGCCCTACACCTGGGTGCTGCAGAACCCCGCGCGCATCAGCCTGGGCATCGTGGACAACCCGCCGCCCTTCGAGCGGAGCAAGACCCCCGACCGCCCGCTTGCCGTGCTGAGCGAGGGGAAGTTCCGCAGCGCCTTCGCCGACAAGCTGCCGGTGCAGTTCACGGAGGACCCGCAGGTGGGCTACCGTGAATGGAGCCGCAACACCGCCCTGATGGTGGTGAGCGACGGGGACGCCATCGCCAACCGGGTGGACCCGCAGCAGGGCATGTACTACCCCCTGGGCTACGACCGCTACGCCGGCACCAAGGTGTACGGCAACCGCGAGCTCTTCGTGAACGCCCTGAACTACCTGCTCGACGACCAGGGGCTCATCAGCATCCGGTCGCGCGCCATAACCCTGCGCACCCTCGACACCGCCCGGGCGGAGGACGAGCGCACGCGCTGGCAGGCCATCAACCTGGTGGTGCCGGTGCTCCTGAGCCTGACCCTGGGGCTGGCCTTCCACCTGGCGCGCCGCCGCCGCTACGCCACCGCCGCATGAAACGCCTGCTCCCCCTCCTGCTCCTGCTGGCCCTGGGCCTGGTGGCCTGGTGGCTCTGGCGGGCCAACACCGGCAGCACCCTGGCCGGTCCGCTCACCGACTTCCGCGTGACCGACACCAGCGCGGTGGACCGCATCTTCATCGCCGACATGCAGGGGCGCACGGCCGACCTCAAGCGCACGGGGCCGGCCACCTGGACCGTGAACGGCATGCCGGCCAACGCCTTCAACGTGCAGCTGCTGCTGAAGACCTTCCTGCGGGTGGAGGTGCGCACCCCCGTGCCCAAGGCCGCCGAGGCCAACGTGCTGAAGGTGATGAGCAGCACCGCCAAGAAGGTGGAGATCTACACCGGCGACGACACCCCGGCCAAGATCTGGTACGTGGGGCACGCCACCGCCGACCACTACGGCACCTACATGCTGCTCGAGGTCCCCGGCGAAGGCCGGAGCAGCGTGCCCTTCGTGATGGGCATGAGCGGGTTCACCGGCTTCCTGAGCACCCGCTTCCACACCACCATCGACGACTGGCGCAGCACGGTGGTGCTCGACAACCCCGACCTCACGCGCATCCGCCGGGTGAAGCTGGAGGTGCCCGCCCGACCGGCCGAGGGCTGGAGCGTGACCTACGCCGGCGGCAACGACCTGGCGCTGCTCGATCACCGCGAGGCGGCGCTGCCCATGGACAGCGGCGCGGTGAAGGACCTTTTCCTGCTGCTGCGCGACCAGCACTTCGAGAACTTCGAGCGGCGCATCACCCAGGCCCAGCGCGATTCGGTGCTGGCCAGCCCACCGGCCCAGGTGCTCACCATCACGCGCGACGATGGCGCCACGCAGCGGATCCCCTTCTGGACCAAGGCGCCCTACAAGGACCAGCGCGACATGGAGGGCAACCTGATGACCGTGGACACCGACCGGGCGTGGGCCCTGCTGGACGACACCTGTCTGGTGGTGGTGCAACGCCATCACTTCGACCGGATCACCCTGCCGGTGCAGTACCTGATGCCGCGCTGAACAGGCCGCCACGCCTGTTGAAAAGGGCCTTCCCGTGTTGATAAGTGGGCCCGGACGCCCCTGGGGGGGGCGGCTATCTTTGGACGCGCCGGAAAACGCCCTGGCGACGAGACTGAGATGGAAACGGTAGCAACCAAGGATAAGACCGCAACGATGAAGTTCATTGTGTCCAGCACCGCCCTGCTGAAGCAGCTGCAAACGCTGCAAGGGGTGCTCGCCAGCAGCAACACGCTCCCAATCCTCGACAACTTCCTGTTCGAGATCGATGGCAAGCAGCTCACCGTGACGGCCAGCGACCTGGAGACCACCATCACCGCCACCATGCCGGTGGAGGCCAAGGACAAGGGCAGCGTGGCCATCCCCGCGCGCCTGCTGCTGGACACGCTGAAGGCCTTCCCCGAGCAGCCGCTCACCTTCAGCATCGACGGCAAGCACCACGGCGTGGAGCTGAGCAGCGACCAGGGCAAGTACAAGATGACCGGCTTCAACGGCTCGGAGTTCCCCAAGAGCCCCGTGCTGGAAAGCCCCAGCACCTTCGCCCTGCCCGGGGGCACGCTGGCCACCGCCATCAACAAGACGCTCTTCGCCACCGGCAACGACGACCTGCGCCCCGTGATGAGCGGGATCTTCTTCGAACTGGGCGAGGACAGCGTGAACTTCGTGGCCACCGACGCCCACAAGCTCGTGCGTTACAAGCGCACCGACGTGCGGGCCGAGAAGCCCGCCAGCTTCATCGTGCCGAAGAAGCCGCTGAACCTGCTGAAGAACAGCCTGGGCAGCAGCAACGCCGAGGTCACCGTGGCCTACAACGAGAACAACGCCTCCTTTGCCTTCGACAACGTGGTGCTCGTGTGCCGCCTGATCGACGGCAAGTACCCCAACTACGAGGCGGTGATCCCCAAGAAGAACCCAAACAAGCTCACCATCGACCGGCAGACCTTCCTGAGCTCGATCCGCCGCGTGGCCATCTTCTCGAACAAGACGACCCACCAGGTGCGCCTGAGCATCAACGGCAGCCAGCTCACGGTGAGCGCCGAGGACCTCGACTTCAGCAACGAGGCCAACGAGAAGCTCACCTGCACCTACGAGGGCGAGGACATGACCATCGGCTTCAACAGCCGTTTCCTGATGGACATGCTGAACAACCTGGCCTGCGAGCACGTGGTGCTGGAGATGAGCGCGCCCAACCGCGCCGGCATCCTGCTGCCCGGCGAGGCCGGTGAGGTGGGCGAGGACATCCTGATGCTGGTGATGCCGGTGATGCTCAACAACTGATGCGCCTGAAGCTTCCCCTCCTCGCCCTGGCCCTCGGGCTTGTGCTGAGCGCCAACAAGTGCGCCGACAAGTCCGGTCCCGTGAACATCCTCGACACCAAGTGGGTGCTGCAGAACCTGGGCGGCCAGGCCGTGCAGATGCCCGCCGGCATGGACAACCCCTGGCTGAAGCTCGCCGCTGACAAGAGCCTGACCGGCTTCGGCGGCTGC
>JBIJCH010000330.1:0-3208 GCA_044344815.1 Flavobacteriales bacterium
CGCAAGGCCAAGGCGGCCCCGCGCAAGCCCATCGAAAAGGACTGGTGATCATGGAACGGCATCCGCGCTACATCCTCATGCTGCTTCTCCTGCTCGCCCTTCCGGCGGCACGGGCGCAGGAGATCACATTCACCGCCACGGTGGACCGCACCACCTTCGCGGTGGGTGAGCGCATCAAGCTCACCCTCACGCTCACCAATGCGCAGGGTCGCTTCGGCGACCCCGACCTGGGCGGGCTGGTGGTGGTGCAGGGCCCCTTCGAGAGCAGCGCGTACAACTTCATCAACGGGCGCGCCTCCAGCACCATCAGCCGGTCGTACCTGCTCACGGCCACGGAACCCGGCGACTACACCATCGGAGCGGCGAAGGCCCAGGTGGGCGGTGGCAGCATCAGCAGCGAGCCCATCAAGGTGCATGTGGAGAAGGCCGCCGGCGGCGGGGCCGGGGCCGGCGTGCTCGACCAGCAGCAGAAGCAGGACCGCGACCTCTTCGCCACCATCAGCCTCAGCCGGGGCAGGTGCTACGTGGGTGAACAGGTGGTGGCCACCTACACCCTCTACTGCCGCTACAACGCCATCGAGCTCACCAGCTACGACCTGCCGAAGCTCACCGGGTTCTGGGCCGAGGAGATCGACATGGGCCAGCTGGAATGGGAGCCCGCCCTGCAGACCGTGAACGGGCTCCAGTACCGCGTCGCCATCATCAAGAAGCAGCTGCTCTTCCCCCAAAAGAGCGGCCGCCTGCGCATCGAGCCGGCCACGCTGGACTGCGTGGTGAACCGCTCCTTCTTCAGCCGCGGGTCCAACGTGAAGGTGCGCTCCAACGCCGCCGAGCTCACCGTGCAGGAACTGCCTGCCGGCGCCCCGCCCGACTTCAGCGGTGCGGTGGGCCGCCTGGACATGGCCGTGGAAGGTGCCGGCGCCATCGTTAAGGCCAACGAGGCCATCGACCTCAAGGTGCGCTTCAGCGGGCGCGCGAACCTGAAGCTGCTGGAGGCGCCCAAGCCGCGCTTCCCGGCCGACTTCGAGGTGTACGACCCCAAGGTGAGCGACAAGGTGGGCGTGACCGCCGCCGGCATGAGCGGCAGCCGCGAGTTCCAGTACCTCGTGATCCCCCGGCACGAGGGCACCTACACCCTCGCCCCCATCATCATCAGCTACTTCGACCCGGAGAAGGGCGCCTACCAGCAGCTGAGCAGCGGTCCGCTCACCTTCACCGTGGAGAAGGGCGATGGGACGGGCGCTGCGGGATCGGCGGCGGTGACGCGGCCTTCGCGCACGGACGTGCAACAGCTCGAGCGCGACATCCGGTACATCCGCACCGGTGACCTCGAACTCGCGCCCAAGGGCCGCCAGCTGTTCGGCTCGTGGCCCTATGTGGCCTGCATGGCCTCCCCTGCCCTGGCGCTGGTGCTGTTGCTGGGATGGAAGCGCCGCCGCGATGCGGCCCTGGCCGATGCCGCCGGCATGCGGCGCAAGGCGGCCGACAAGGTGGCCCGCAAGCGCCTGAGCGAGGCGGCCGATGCGCTCGGTCGCAACGACCGTGAAGCCTTCTACACCGCCCTCTCCAAGGCGCTTCATGGCTACCTGGCCGACAAGTTCACCCTGGGCGTGGCCGAGGTGAACACCGCCACCCTGCGTGAGCGCCTGGGCGCGGGCGAGGTCGCCGACCGGTTCGCCCGCCTCATCGACGCGTGCGCCATGGCCCGGTTCGCGCCCGTGGAGGACCGATCGCGCCAGGAACTGTACGACGAGGCCGCGGCCCTCATCACCCGCATCGAGAACGAGCAACGCGCATGAGAACCCTCATCCCCCTCCTGCTCGCGGCCGCCCTGGCGTCACCGGTGCTTGCGCAGCCCGTCCCGCTGGCCGATTCGGCCCAGGCCGCCTACCAGCGCGGCGACCATGCCATGGCGCTCCGGCTCTATGATTCGCTCGCGGTGGACTGGTCGTCCCCCGCGCTGCTCTACAACATCGGCAACTGCCACTTCAAGCTGGGCGATGTGCCCCACGCGATCCTCTACTACGAGCGCGCGCTGCGGCTGGCGCCCGGGGCGGAGGACATCCAGGCCAACCTGGACCTGGCGCGCATGCAGGTGGCCGACCGGGTGAACGAACTGCCGGCCTTCACCCTGGGCGGTTTCTGGGAGCGCATCCGCGGCGGGCGCGACGTGGACCAGTGGGCCCGCCGTTCGCTCTGGCTGGCCTTCCTGTTCTTCGCCTCGCTGGCAGGATGGCTGCTCGCAAGGCATCGCGGGATCCGCGCCGCCCTGATGGGGCTGGCCGCCCTGTCGCTGGTGGCTGCGGTGATCGCCACAGTGCTCGCGGCCTACCGCCTGCGCGAGGTCACCGCCGACGACGAGGCGATCATCATGGTGCCCAAGGTGGACGTGCGCAGCGAACCACGCCAGGGCGCCACCGCCCTCTTCATCCTGCATGAGGGCACGAAGGTCACCATCCTGCAGGATGCCAACGGGTGGAACGAGGTGCGGCTGCCCAACGGCAGCGTGGGTTGGATGCCCCCCGCCTCCCTGGTCAGGATCTGAACGGCGAAGGCCCCGGCGGACCGGGGCCTTCACACATGCGGATCGATCGATCAGGGCGCCGTGCTGGCGCGAACCGCCGTGGGCACCGTGCCCCCCACCGTGGTAAGGATGATGTCGCGATCGTTGGCCGTGCCGGTGTACCGCGTCACCCCGTCCATGTTCACATCCTCACGCCGGTAGCCGACCACCGTGGCCGTGGGGATGGTGCCACCGATGGCCGACAGGATGGGGTCGCGGTCGTTGCCCGTGCCGGTGTAACGTACCGATCCGTTGGTGGTCACATCACCCGGCCACAGGGCGTTGCGAAGGCCATCGGACCATACCGCTCCCGATCCGAAGAAGGGCGTCGACGGCTGGCGGAAGTCGACCGTGACCCCGTTTCCGGCGAGGCTCGTGGCCGTCATGGCGGCCAGGTGGTTGCGGTGCCGGATCACCAGGCGCTTGTTCGTGGGGTCGGTGGTGAAGGTCACCAGCGCACTGCCGTCGGGGTTGATCACGTCACCGTTCACACGGACCAATGCGGCCCGGCGTTCGGCCAGGGAGAAGGTGGCATCGTTGTTCCTCAGTTCCACCAGGACCCAATCCACCAGGGCCGTGTTGCCGGTCTGGGTGAGCAGGCCGCTGCCGATGGTGGCGCCCGTGTTGGCCACGGGAAGGCCCAGC
>JBIJCH010000331.1:0-3206 GCA_044344815.1 Flavobacteriales bacterium
GCCTGCGCCTGAGCTGGACCCGCGAGGAGGTGGACCAGCGCCTGCACACCATCATGAAGAACATCCACGCCGCCTGCGTGAAGTACGGCAAGGAGGGCAAGGGCGTGAACTACGTGAAGGGCGCCAACATCGCCGGCTTCGTGAAGGTGGCCGACGCCATGCTCGACCAGGGCGTGGTGTAAGCCTCGAACGAATGAAACAGGAAGCCCCGGCCGATGGCCGGGGCTTCTTCATTCGGGGCGGCTGCACGCCGAGGGCCGACGCCTTGACGGATCAATCCATTGGCTTAACTTGTCCTTCGTTCCGGTCGAAGCGAGGGGTCCCGCTCCATTCTAACATCCCTGTTCCCATGGTCAAGTTCCCGCGTTCCTTCGCGGTGCCCGTCGTGCTCTCCTGCATTGGCGCCATCATCGCCCTCATGGCCTTCCAGCCCCACGAGCTGGTGAACACCAGCGGCGCCGTACCGGTGAACCAGTTCATGAACTTCGAGAGCGCGCATGTCCACCCGCTGGACATGACCCCCGACGGCACCAAGCTGCTGGCCGTGAACACCGCCAACAACAGCCTGGAGGTGTTCACCATCACCGACAACATGCTGCTCAACACGGCCAGCATCCCCGTGGGGCTCGACCCCGTGAGCGTGCGCGTGCGCAGCAACACCGAGGCCTGGGTGGTGGACCAGGTGAGCGACGAGATCAGCATCGTGGACCTCACCCAGAACGTGGTGGTGCGCAGCATCCTCACCGAGGACGAGCCCGCCGACGTGGTGTTCGCCGGCAGCCCGCAGCGCGCCTTCGTGTCGTGCGCCGGCCGCGAGAGCGTGCAGGTGTTCGACCCGGCCAACCCGGGCGCCGCCCCCACCGAGGTGCTGCTCAAGGGTGAGCAGCCCCGCGCCCTGGCCGTGAGCAACGACGGCAGCACCGTGTACTGCGCCTTCTTCGAGAGCGGCAACGCCACCACCGTGCTCAACGGGAACAGCTTCTTCAACTTCCAGCATGGCACCAACCGCTTCGGGGTTTGCTCCCCGCAAGGCGGCTGTACCGTGATCCCCAACGACGTGCTGAACACGGCAGGACCCTACGGCGGCCAGGTGAACGCCGCCGCAGGCATCGTACCCAACGCGGGCACCGGCTTCAACCCGCCCCTCAACCCCAACAACCCGCCTACCACCGACTCCAAGAGCCTGATCGTGCGCAAGAACGCGCAGGGCCAGTGGATGGACGACAACGGCGGCAACTGGACCAACATGGTCTCGGGCAGCGCCGCCGGCAAGGCCCGCATGACCGGCTGGGACATGCCCGACCGCGATGTGGCCGTGATCAACGCCAACTCCCCGAGCACCGCCGGCGTGACCTACCAGACGCGCCTGGGCAACATCCTCATGGCCATGGCCGTGAACCCCGCCACCGGCCAGGTGAACGTGGTGGGCACCGACGCCACCAACGAGGTGCGCTTCGAGCCCGTGCTCAACGGCAAGTTCCTGCGCGTGAACCTGTCCCAGTTCACCACGGTCGGCGGCCCGGGCTCCATCACCGACATCAACCAGCACCTCACCTACGCCACCCCGTCGGTGGCCCCGAGCGAGCGGAAGAAGTCCATCGGCGACCCGCGCGGCATCGCCTTCGCCAGCGATGGCTCGAAGATCTTCGTGACGGGCATGGGCTCGAACAACGTGCTCGTGCTCAACCCCAACGGCTCACGCGCCCTGCCCGACCCCATCGCCGTGGGCGAGGGGCCGACCGGCATCGTGCTCAATACCGGCAACACCCGCGCCTTCGTGCTCAACCGCTTCGAGGGCACCATCAGCACGGTGGACCTCACCACGAACAAGGAGATCGCGCGGGCCAACTTCTACGACCCCACGCCCCTGGCGATCAAGGCCGGCCGCAAGCACCTGTACAACACCCACCTCGGCTCGGGCACCGGCCACATCGCCTGCGGCAGCTGCCACGTGGACGGCCGCTGGGACCGCCTGGGATGGGACCTGGGCAACCCCGCCGGCGCCATGGAGACCGTGAGCGGCAAGGTGTTCCACCCGCTGAAGGGCGTGAAGACAACCCAGTTCCTCATCGACATCATCGACCGCGGCCGCGGCAACCTGCACTGGCGCGGCGACAAGGGCGGCTTCGCCGACTTCGCCGGGGCCTTCGAGCACCTGCAGGGCCTCGACGCGCCCAAGCCCGCCAACGAGATGCAGGAGTTCGAGGACTTCCTCGCCGCCACCTGGTACGTGCCCAACCCTTTCCGCACGCTGCGGCCCGAATCCGAGTCCTCCACCCTGCGCATGACACCCGGCAAGGTGCGCGGCACCGGCACCACTTTCCAGACCATCCCGCCCGCGGTGAACCTCTTCGTCTCCGTGCAGGTGAACTGCTCGCACTGCCACAACGCGCAGACCGGGCGCGGCGAGCTGGCGGGCAACGGCAACGTGACCGGAACCGGGCCCAACACGCTCGTGGACTTCGGCCCCAACCGCAACATGAGCGCCGACCTGCGCAGCACCTACCGCAAGGTGGGCTTCTTCTACAACACCACCGAGTGCAACGCAGGCTTCGGCATCATGAGCGAGGGCGTGATGGAGACGTGGTTCAATGGCGCGGGTGTGGCGAACTACCTGGGCGACTATGAGCCCGAGGTGCTGTCATGGTCGGGCGGGATCAACGCCACCAACAGCCCGCAGAGCTTCAACACCACCAACTTCCCGCTGGCCAGCACCGCCATGCAGGACGCCATGCCCGCCGTGGGGTTCCGCGAGACCGTCAACGGCACGGGTATCGGCAGCACCACGCGCCTCAATCTGCTGAAGGGCCTGGCCAACGACCGGCCCGCCGAGTACGGCCTCGTCGTGAAGGGCATTTACCAGGGCCAGCGGCGCGGCTTCTACTACACCGGCAGCGACACCTACCAGAGCGACATCGCCGGGCAGACCGTGACGCACGCGCAGCTGGTGGCCGCAGCGCAGGCGGGCGGATCGCCCCTGAGCTGGACGCTCGTGGGCCCCAGCGTGAAGGTGCGCATGGGCGTGGACCAGGACGCCGATGGCATCCTCGACAACAGCGACCAGGTGGCCCGCGTGAACGTGCGCGCCTGGCTCAGCGGTGCCTACAACGGCACGGCTATGCGCAGCGACCTGGTGAACAGCGGCCTGCTGCCCGCCACCGACCCCTACGGCCTGGGCGCCACGGCCAGCCCGAACGTGATGACCA
>JBIJCH010000332.1:0-3189 GCA_044344815.1 Flavobacteriales bacterium
CTCCAGCGGCATGGGATCACCGGTGGGGAAGCGTTCCCGCAGGCGGGTCACGCCCAGCTCGAAGCTCTGCTTCCACATCATCGCCTTGTCGGTGGCCAGGATGAACTCGATGCTGCCGCCGCCGATGTCCATCACCAGCATGGGCTTGGTGCCGAAGGCCACGGCCTGCCGCACGCCGTCCAGGATCAGGCCGGCCTCCTCCGTGCCGGGCACCACGGTGATCGGGATGCCGAAGCGCCGGTCGGCCTCCTCCACGAAGGCATGGGCGTTGCGGGCGTTGCGCAGGGCCGATGTGCCGAAGCCGGCGATGCGTGCGGCGCCCAGCTCGCAGGCCTTCGCGGCGTACCGCTCCAGGGCATCGAGCCCGCGCTGGATGGCCTCATCGGTGATCACGCCTTTCTCGATGCCGCCGCGACCGAGGAACACGGGCACCTCCTCGCTGTGCACCACGTGCAGCCGGCCCCCACCGTCGCGCTCGGCCACGAGCAGGTTGAAGGTGTTGGTGCCCAGGTCGATGACGGCGATGCGCATGGGCTCAGCCCTTGTAGAACAGCCACTTCCCCAGTTCCTTCCAGCTCACCTTCTTGCCGTACATGAGGATGCCCGTGCGGTAGATGCGGCCGGCGAGCCAGGTGGTGCCGATGAAGGTGCCCACCAGCAGCGCCATGCTCAGCAGCAGTTCGAGGGGATGTTCGAAGGCGTTGCCCATGGCCACGCGCACCATCATCACCACCGGACTGGTGAGGGGGATGATGGAGCACCAGAGCACGGCGGGCCCGTCGGGGTTGAGCACGGCGCTCTGGGCGATGAAGATGGCGGCGAGCATGGGGAGCATCACCGGCAGCATGAACTGCTGGGTGTCGGTCTCGTTGTCCACCGCGCTGCCGATGCCGGCGAACAGGGCGCTGTAGAGCAGGTAGCCGAAGAGGAAGTAGAACAGGAACAGCAGCACCACCAGGGTCACGGGCGTCTCGTCCCAGATCTCCTTCATCACGGTGAAGCCCTCGCTGGCGGCGTCGGCCTGGTCCACCTCCTGGGTGGGGTCGAAGCCGAGCTGCTGGGTGAGCTGGTCGCGGGCCTCGGCGGTCATGGGCTGGCCCATGGGCAGGCCGGCGGTGGCCTGGCGGGAGATGCGGTCCTTGGCGGCCACCATCACGCCGCCGGAGAGCATGGTGGAGAGCAGGATCCACAGCATGAACTGCACGAGCCCCACGAAGGCGATGCCGATGATCTTGCCCATCATCAGCTGGAAGGGCTTCACCGAGCTCACCAGCACCTCCACGATGCGGTTCTGCTTCTCCTCCATCACCCCGCGCATCACCTGCACGCCGTACATGAAGATGAAGAAGAACATGATGTAGCCCATGAAGAAGCCGATGGTGGCCTTCACCTGGTCGTAGCTGCGCTTGCCGCCCTTGTCGAGATCGCGCAGCTGCACCTTCAGCGCGGTGTTGATCCGCCGGTAGGTCTCGGGGTCCAGGTCGTTCTCAAGCAGCTTCGCCTGTTCGATCACACGCTCCAGCTCGGCGCTCACCATGTTCTGCGTGGTCTGGCTCGGGTGGTCGGTGAAGAAGTACTGCACGGTGTTGTTCACCGTCACCTTCTCGTTCACGTGCACCATCAGGGTGTAGGGGCCGGCCTTGAAGGCCGAGTCGCTCAGGTCCTCGGTGCGGTAGAAGAAGTGGATGTCCTTGCCGTCCTTCAGCTGGTCGGTCACGATGCGGGCCTTGTCGATCACCACCACGTTCTGCGGACCGGCCTCCTGCATGCCCAGGAAGACGACCGCCGCGATGCCCCCCGCGATGAGCAGCGGGCCCAGGATGGTCATGATGATGAAGCTGGGCTTGCGCACGCGGGTGATGAACTCGCGCCAGATGATGAGCTTGATCTTGTCCATGGTGCCTTCGGCTGGGAAGGTGGAGGGGTGGAGAGGTGCGGAAGTGGAGAGGTGCGGAAGTGGAAAGGTGCGAAGGTGGAAAGGTGCGGAGGTGAGAGGGTCACTCGGTCATGCCGGCGGTGACGGTGGCGGGCTCGTGCTCGCTCACCACGCGGATGAAGATGTCGTGCATGCGGGGCACCTCCTCCTGCACGCCGCGCACCTCCACGGTGCCCACGAGCTGGCGGAGGAGCGCGTTTGGTCCGCTGCCGGGAGCGAGCCGTACGCGGGCCACGCTGTGCTCGCCGCCCTCCTGGAGGTCAACGAGCTCGCCGAGGAAGCCGAGCCCGTTGGCGAAAGCCACGCGCGAGCCGGTGAACTCGATGCGGTAGGTGTTGGTGGCGAAGCGCCGGCGTATGCCCTTCACGTCGCCGTGCAGCATCACGCGCGCCTTGTCGATCAGGGCGATGTGGTCGCAGAGCTCCTCCACGCTGGGCATGCTGTGGGTGCTGAGCATGATGGTGGTGCCCTCGTCGCGCAGGCGCAGGATCTCCTGCCGCACGAGCTCGGCGTTGATGGGGTCGAAGCCGCTGAAGGGCTCGTCCAGGATGAGCAGGCGGGGTCCGTGGAGCACGGTGGTCACGAACTGCACCTTCTGCGCCATGCCCTTGCTCAGCTCCTCCACCTTCTTGTTCCACCAGCCGCCCATCTCCCAGCGCTCGAACCAGGCCTTCAGGCGCGTGGTGGCCTCGGCCTTGCTCATGCCCTTGAGGCGGGCCAGGTATACGGCCAGTTCGCCCACCTTCATCTTCTTGTACAGGCCGCGCTCCTCGGGCAGGTAGCCCAGCTGGGGGATCTCGGCATCGGTCATGGGCCGGCCGTCGAGCAGCACGCGCCCCTCATCCGGACCGGTGATGCGGGTGATCACGCGGATGAGCGAGGTCTTGCCCGCGCCGTTGGGCCCCAGCAGGCCGAAGACCTTGCCGGCGGGCACGTCCATGGATACGCCGTTCAATGCGGTGAAGTCGCCGTAGCGCTTCACGATGTTCTCGCAGGTGAGCATGGGCAGGTACGCCCGGGGTGCGGGCGGCACGAAGGTATCGGCCGCGGGGCGCGACCCGTTCGCCGCCGGTAACGCGGGTGGGCCGTTCGCGTGATCGCCCTCAGGCGTAGATCTCGCGGCGGCCGATCATGCGCTGCTGCACGGGGTCCCACACCTTCAGGCGCAGGCACTTCACCACGTCCCACGGCCACAGGCTGGTGGTCTTGGCGTGCTGCAGCTCGGGGATGGCCTTGTACACCTCGGGCAGCCG
>JBIJCH010000333.1:0-3188 GCA_044344815.1 Flavobacteriales bacterium
GAAACCTGAAGAACATGAAGACCCCCCTGAAGTCCGTCGCCCTGGCCACCGCGCTGCTCCCATTGGTCGCGCAGGCACAAGAGCGCTACGGCAGCCGCACCGGCAACGTGTCGTTCTACTCCAACACCCCCTCCGAGAACATAGAGGCGCACAACCACAAGGCGGCCAGTGTGTTCGATGCCACCAGTGGCGCGCTGGAGTTCTCCGTGCTCATCAAGGCCTTCGAGTTCGAGAAGGCGCTGATGCAGGAGCATTTCAACGAGAACTACATGGAGAGCAGCACCTACCCCAAGGCGGTGTTCAAGGGGAAGGTGACCGGCGTGACGGCCGACGATCTGAAGAAGCCCGGCAAGTACGATGTGACCATCGAAGGCGAGCTGGAGATGCACGGTGTGAAGCGCAAGGTGACGGAGAAGGGCCACATAAGTGTGCAGCCCACCGGCGCTGTGAAGGCGGAGTGCGACCTCGTGGTGAAGCCCGAGGATCACAAGATCCTCATTCCCGCGGTGGTGCGTGAACAGATCGCGAAGGAGATCCAGGTGAAGGTCAGGATCGATTACCAAAAAATGTAGTCGTGTTCCGGTACGGTGCGATCCCGGCCTCCTGGCGGCCGGGGGCTTTCGCCCCCGGCCGTTATCTCGTCCACCCACGAACATCCCCCGCCAACCCACCATGCGTCGAACCATCCTCGCCCTGACGATCGCCGCGGCCTGTCCCGCCGCTGCCCAGGATGACCTGCTGAGCCTGCTGGGGGAGGATAGCACGGAGGTGGAGTACACCACCGCCAGCTTCAAGGCCACGCGGGTGATCAACGGCAACAGCATCGAGAACACCGCGCACGGCGTGCTCGACTTCCGCATCAGCCACCGCTTCGGCTTCCTGAGCAGCGGTTCGGAGGAGTTCTGGGGCCTTGACCAGGCCTTCATACGCCTAGGCCTCGACTACGGCGTGACGCCGCGCCTGATGGTGGGTGTCGGCCGAAGCAGCTACCAGAAGACCGTCGACGGCTTCTTCAAGTACAAGCTCCTGCGCCAGTGCGACCAGGGCTGCTCCATGCCGCTCACCCTCTCCTTCGCCGCAGGCACCTCGATCACCACCGTGCCGGCCACCAGCACCCCGTGGTACGCGGAGGGGCGGGAGGACTACTTCTCCCATCGGGTGGCCTACTATTTCCAGCTGATCGCGGGACGCAAGTTCAGCGAGCGGTTCACCTTGCAGCTGATGCCCGGGCTGGTGCATCGCAACCTGGTGGCCACCGCCGAGGAGGCCAACGACGTGATCAACATCGGCGGCGCCGGTCGCTACAAGCTCACCAAGCGGCTCGCGGTGAACGGCGAGTACTTCTACGTGCTCCCCGGCCAGCTCGCCGAACCGGTGGCGCCCGGTGACCCCGAGTTCCACAACTCGTTCAGCCTGGGCTTGGACATCGAGACGGGCGGGCACGTGTTCCAGCTCCACTGCACCAACAGCTTCCCCATGTACGAGCGGGGCTTCATCACCGAGACCACGGGCGACTGGCTCGAGGGCGACATCAGCTTCGGCTTCAACATCAGCCGGGTGTTCACGGTGCACGATCCCAAGCGCAAGGCCCGGGAGGAGCAGAAGGAGAAGGAAGAGAAGGGGGCCTGGTAGGCCCGGTCACTGCTCGAGCACGAGCAGGGGCACGTGGGTGTGCATCACGAGCCGCTTGCTGTTGCTGCTGTGGAAGATCGAGGCGAAGAAGCCCAGGTGCCGGTGCACCATCACCACGAGGTCGGCATCGCTCTGGTCCACCAGGTCGTTGAGCGCCGTGGTCACATTATCCGCGCTGAGCACATGGTGTGAATGGGGCACGCCGCCCAGCAGGTCGTCATAGGATGAGCCGCTCACCTGATCGGGGTCGGCGCCTTCCTCGAGCACCCGCACGATCATCACCTCCGACCGGCTCCAACGCGCGATGTCCAGCAGCAGGTCGAGCGTTCCTGGTCGCACGGGCGCACCATCGTCCGCGAGCACGATGCGGGCCGGAGCACGGTAGCCCGAGCCCTCGGGAATGGCCAGCACCGGCACGGAGGAGGAGCGGATCACATCGGCGGTGTTGGAGCCGAAAAGGGTCCCCTGAAGCCCGCTGGCCCCCTGGGTGCCCATCACGATGCAGGTGGGGGAGCGGTCCTCCACCAGGTCGGCCAGCACATTGGTAAGGGTGCCGAGCCGCACCTCCCGCTGCACATCGGCCTTCGCCAGGCCGGGCATGGCCCTGAGGGCGGAGGCCAGTTCGCCCAGGCCGGCCTCGGCCGCTTCGCGCAAGGCCTCGTTCATGCTGGGCAGCGCCGGGTCCAGCAGGTTGGGGTCCAGGTAGGCATGCACCAGCACGAAGGAGTTGCCCTCGGGGCCGAACAGGCGCAGGGCATGCTCGGCCGCGTTGCGCGCGTTGGCGCTCAGGTCAACGGGTATGATGATCGTGGCCATGGCAAGGCCGGTAGGCGGCTCAGTGGCCCTGTTCGCCGGTCTTCGCCCCGGACCCGTCCACCAAGGCGTAACCGGTGAAGACCAAAGCGAGCAGCACCACGAAGCTCACCAGCCCCGTGATGTTGTCCACCTCCTCGGTGCTCAACAGGGAGAACTTGAAGGGGATCGCGAACGCGACCAGCCAGAGCAGCAGACCGATGATCTTTTTGGTGTTCATGCGCATAGGTTGCCGGGCTAAGGTAAGGAGCCGGTGCCCAACGGGAAAGGTGCGGGGTCAGTTCCGGGCCAGGGCCTCCAGCCGCTTGGCGTCGCGGATGTGGATGCCGCGCCCCTGAAGCTCGATCAGCTTGTCGTCGCGCAGGTCGCTCAGCGTGCGGATCAGGGATTCGGTGGCCGTGCCCACGATGGTGGCGAGGTCCTCCCGGCTGATGCGCAGGCCCAGTTCGTTGCTGCCTGAGGGCCCGTAACGGTCCCGCAGGCGGATCAGGGCCTGGGCCACACGCTGGCGCACGTTGGCGTAGGCCAGGTCCAGCAGCTGGTCCTCCTTCTCCTTCACCTCGCGGGTGAGCATCTTGATGAAGCGGATGGACACATCGCGGTCGCGGTACAGAAGAGCGAGCAGGTCCTCCCGGGGGATCACCGCCACCTCGGTGGGCTCCATGGCCTCGGCGCTCTCGGCCGAACGCCCGCCCTCGAGCACGGCCATGTAGCCCAGGTAGTCGCCCGGCCCGTAAAGCCCG
>JBIJCH010000334.1:0-3168 GCA_044344815.1 Flavobacteriales bacterium
GGGTGGCGGAGGCGGAGGAGCGCACCAGGCTCACCGTGTTCCCCAACCCGGCCAGCGACCAGCTCAACCTGATCGCACCCCCGCACTTGCGCAACGCGGCCTGGACGGTGCATGACCTGGGCGGTCGCGTGGTGCTGCAGGGAATGGGCGGCACCTCACTGGATGTTCGCCACCTGCCCGCCGGCACCTACCTGCTGCGCATGGAGAAGGCTGCCGTGCGCTTCGTGAAGCGCTAGCCGACCAGCTGCCGCACCACCTCGGCATGGGTGATGGCCGTGTGCGACGCGTCGTACACACACCGGCCTGCACGGATCACCAGCACCTGCGGCGACTCATGCTGGATACCGTAGCGCTCGGCGATGGCGTTGGAGATGGGTCGGTACCGCAGCAGGTCCAGGTACCACACGGCATGACCGGCGTCCTCGGGGCGCCACGCACGCTCCAGGCGGTTGAGGGCGGTGCTGCTGATGCTGCAGCGGGTGCTATGCTTGAAGATGAGCACGGGCGCCTCCGCGGAGGCCGCATCGATGGCATCCAGGTGAGCGAGCTCGGTGAGCGGGGTCCAGTTCATGGTGGGTTCGCCGGAGCGATGGGCGCAGGCGACCGGCGCGAAGATGCGCGGGAAAGGACCAATGATCCATGTGACACCCATCACCACTATCTTCTGGCCGAGCCGGTGAAGTCGTCAAGCCCCGGAGCCGTTCCGTTCACCCTTATCCCATGTCCACCGCCCTTCCGCATGCACTGACCGCACCCCTTCCCCACCAAAAGAACCCGCCAGCACCGAACTTGCGCCCCATGAGCGCCGAGGTGCACCAGGAGACCGAGATGGCCACGCTGGCCGCGCGGTTCGTGAACAGCACGGACCGGCACGTCTTCCTCACCGGCAAGGCTGGCACCGGCAAGACCACCTTCCTGCGGCGCCTGGCCGAGCGCACCCACAAGCGCTATGTGATCCTCGCCCCCACCGGCATCGCGGCGCTCAACGCCGGCGGCGTCACCATCCACTCCCAGTTCCTGCTGCCCTTCGGCGCCTTCGTGCCCGAGCGCCAGCTGCCCGGCGACGTGCCCGAGTACGCCGCCTTCCACGACCGCGACACCCTCAACCGGCGTCACCCGCTGAACGCCGTGCGCCGCAACGTGCTCCGCGACGTGGACCTGCTCATCATCGACGAGGTGAGCATGCTGCGCGCCGACCTGCTCGACGCCATCGACCACCGCATGCGCAGCGTGCGCCAGCGCTGGGACCGCAGCTTCGGCGGCGCCCAGGTGCTCATGATCGGCGACCTCTTCCAGCTGCCCCCCGTGGTGAAGGACGACGAGTGGCACGTGCTGCGCCGCTGGTACCCCAGCCTGCACTTCTTCAACGCCCGCGTGCTGCGCGAGAGCGGCTATGCGCACATCGAGCTCGACAAGATCTTCCGCCAGCAGGACGAGCGCTTCATCCGCATCCTCAACAACCTGCGCGACAACAAGGTGACCGCCGAGGACGTGGCCGAGTTGAACACCCACTTCCGGCCGTCGCTCACGGCAGCCGACACCGACGGGGTGATCACCCTCACCACGCACAACCGCACGGCCGACGAGCTCAACCAGCAGGAGCTCAACAAGCTGGCGGGAGGCGCCTGGCGCTTCGAGGCCGAGGTGGAGGGCGACTTCCCCGAGAGCATGTACCCCGTGCTGAGCACGCTGGAGCTGAAGCCCGGAGCGCAGCTCATGTTCACCCGCAACGACCCGGAGAAGGCCTACTTCAACGGCAAGCTGGCGCGCGTGCAGCGCATCACCAAGGACGCGGTGGAGGTGCGCATGCTCGACACCGGCATGCCCTACACGCTGAAGAAGGAGACCTGGGAGAACAAGCGCTACGTGGTGGACCCTGTGAGCAAGGAGCAGCAGGAGCAGGTGCTCGGCACCTTCACGCAATACCCGGTGAAGCTCGCCTGGGCCATCACCGTGCACAAGAGCCAGGGCCTCACCTTCGACAAGGCCATCATCGACGTGGGCAAGGCCTTCGCGCCAGGGCAGGTGTACGTGGCGCTGAGCCGGCTGCGCTCCCTCGACGGCCTCATCCTCCGCACCCGCATCGACCCCGCGGTGGTGACCACCGACCGCGACGTGGTGGCCTTCAGCGAGGCGCGCCACGCGCAGCAGCCCCTGCCCGACCAGCTGAAGGAGCAGCAGCAGCACTACCTGCGCGCGGTGCTCACCAGCACCTTCGACCTCGGCGACCTGCAGCGCAAGGTGGACTGGATCCGCAAGGACCACCCCGAGACCGCCGAGTTCGAGGACGACAGCATGAAGACCGCGCTGGTGCGCTTCCGCGAGCTGCTCGGCCGCGAGGAGGAGAACACGCGCAAGTTCCAGGGGCAGCTCGTGCGCCTGTTGCAGGACGATGAGCGCGCAGCCCTGCTGGAGCGCGTGGCGAAGGGCAGCAGCTACTACGGCGACCTGCTCACCGCCGCCATGAAGGACCTGCTGCAGCACCTGGCCCAGGTGGAGGCGCTGAGCCGCACCAAGCAGTACAGCGAGGACCTGCGCGAGCTCGACGGCATGCTGGTGAAGAAGCTGGCGCAGCTGGGCAAGGCCGTGCACATCGCCACCTGCATCCTCGAAGGGCGCGAGGTGGAGAAGGTGCCCGAGCTGGAGAAGCGCATCACCGCCCAACGCACCGCGCTCGTGGAGGAGGTGAAGGCCTGGGCCCAAGAGCACGCGCCGGCCACCAGCCGCAAGACCGGCCGCACCAAGCGCAAGGCGAACGATGCCTGGGAAGTGCCCGACGCCCCCGTGAAACGCCGTTCCGCCAAGGCTTCGGCGGACAAGAAAGCGCCGAAGATCAAGGGCGAGACCTACCTCAAGACGTACGTGCTCATCAAGGAGGGGCGCAGCCTGGCCGATGTGGCGAAGGAGCGCGGGATGTCCGTGAGCACGATCGAGGGCCACGCGGCGCGCGGCATCGCCGAGGATGTGCTCGACATCGATGCGTTGATGCCCGCGCAGGAGCGCGACACCATCGCCGGCTGGATGCAGGAGCACCCGGACAAGGGCCTGAACGACGCGCGCGCCAACTTCGGCGACCGCTTCAGCTTCGGGCAGCTGCGCATGGTGCAGGCGTGGGTGAAGAAGGAGGCGGGCATGGAACCGGCCTGAGGCGCACAAGCCCGAACTTCG
>JBIJCH010000025.1:0-11852 GCA_044344815.1 Flavobacteriales bacterium
TGTCACCGCCATCCGCCAGGTGCCGCTCGAGCACTATGTGGTGCTCAGCTTCATCCTGTTCAGCATCGGGCTCACCGGCGCGCTCTTCCGCCGCAACACCATCATCATCCTGATGTGCCTGGAGCTCATGTTCAACAGCGTGAACCTGCTGCTCACCGCCTTCAGCGCGCACCACAGCGACCCCGGCGGGCAGGTCTTCGTGTTCTTCACCATGCTCGTGGCGGCCGCCGAGGTCACCGTGGGCCTGGCCATCCTGGTGATGATGAAACGGAACGTTGACAGCGTGGACATCAACCAATTGAACCGGTTGAAAGGATGAACACCACGATCCTCGCCGCCCTCGTTCCCGGCCTGCCCCTGCTGGGCGCCATCGTGATCGCCGCGCTGCGCCGCACCCTCACCGGCAACAGCGCCGGCTACCTGGGCACCCTGGCCATCGGCTCGGCCTTCGCGCTCAGCGTGATGCTCTTCCTGGGCTACGACCCCGCCGCCGGTCCGCGCACCGCACACCTCTTCAACTGGATCGACATCGGCGGCATGCACATCCCGTTCGCCTTCCAGGTGGACGCGCTGAGCCTGACCATGATGCTGATCGTGACGGGCGTGGGCACGCTGATCCACCTGTACTCCATCGGCTACATGCACGATGATGCACGGGTGAGCACCTTCTTCGCCCTGCTGAACCTCTTCACCTTCGCCATGCTGCTGCTGGTGATGGGCGCCAACTACGCCATCACCTTCATCGGCTGGGAGGGCGTGGGCCTGTGCAGCTACCTGCTGATCGGCTTCTGGTACACCAACCCCGCCTACAACTACGCCGCGCGCAAGGCCTTCGTGATGAACCGCATCGGCGACCTGGGCTTCGTGCTCGGCCTGGCCTGGCTGTTCAACGTCACCGGTTCGCTCACCTTCACCGAGGTGTTCGAGCGCGCGGGCGGCCTGGGCACCGCCACGCTCACCGGCATCACCCTGCTGCTCTTCGTGGGCGCCATCGGCAAGAGCGCCCAGCTGCCCCTCTTCACCTGGCTGCCCGACGCCATGGCCGGCCCCACCCCGGTGAGCGCGCTGATCCACGCCGCCACCATGGTCACCGCGGGCATCTACCTCATCGTGCGCAGCAGCGTGCTGTTCGAGCTGGCCCCCTTCACGCAGGACGTGGTGCTGTACACCGGTCTGGCGACCGCGTTGGTGGCCGCCACCATCGGCGTGTACCAGAACGACATCAAGAAGGTGCTCGCCTACTCCACCGTGAGCCAGCTCGGCTACATGTTCGTGGCCCTCGGCCTCGGTGCCTTCAGCGCGGGCATGTTCCACGTCACCACCCACGCCTTCTTCAAGGCCCTGCTCTTCCTGGGCGCAGGCAGCGTGATACACGCCCTGGGCGGCGAGCAGGACATCCGGAAGATGGGCGGACTGAGCGGCAGCATCAAGCTCACGCACCTCACCTTCCTGCTCGGCACCCTGGCCATCGCGGGCATCTTCCCCTTCAGCGGCTTCTTCAGCAAGGACGCCATCCTGGCCCATGCCTTCGACCGCGGCCCCGTGCTGTACGCCCTGCTGCTGGGCGGTGCGCTCATCACCACGTTCTACATGTTCCGCCTGTACTTCCTCACCTTCCGGGGCACGTACCGCGGCGACAAGCACCCGCACGAGAGCCCGGCGGTGATGACCGTGCCCCTGGTGGTGCTGGCCGTGCTGAGCGTTGCGGGCGGGCTGCTCAACCTGCCCCACGTGTTCGGCGGGCACGAGCCCATGAAGCACTACCTGGAGCACGCCGCTGAGGGCATCGCCGGGGAACGCCTGCATCTCGACGCGGCCACCGAGTGGGTGCTGATGGGCCTGAGCACCGCGCTGGTGCTGCTGGTCATCTTCCTGGCCTACGGCCGCTTCGCGAAGAAGGCCACGCTGGACCCCGAGGCGGACGAGCTGCCCTTCCTGCAGCGCCTGCTGGCCCGCAAGTGGTACCTGGACGAGCTGTACGCCTACCTGTTCGAGAAGCCCTACGGCTGGTTGAGCAGTGTGTTCCACAGCGTGGGCGAGGGCCGCATCATGGTGCCGTTGATGAACGGCGCCGGCCGGGTGACCCAGCGCGCCGGCCAGGTCCTGCGCCTGGCGCAGACCGGCAACATGAGCTTCTACCTGTTCGCCATGGTGGCGGGCATCGTCGTGTTCCTCCTGATGACCCTCTACGGCCGCTGAGATGGTGCTGCTCGCCCTCCTCCTCATCCCCTTCCTCACGGCGTTCGCGCTCATGCTCGCGCGCCCCACGAGCAACGCGCGCCACATCGCCTTGGGCAGCACCTTCGTGAGCCTGGGGCTCGTGATGTACCTCTGGTGGTCTTACGTCCCCGGCACCACCTGGGTCCCGGTGCAGCACGCCTGGGCACCCTCGCTGGGCCTCAACTTCTCCCTGGGCTTCGATGGCATCGGCCTGCTGATGCTGCTGCTCACCGCCGTGGTGTTCCCCTTCATCATCGCCGCGGGCTACCGCCAGAACCTGCAGCACCCCAGCATGGTGAACGCGCTGCTGCTCTTCACCCAGAGCTTCCTGTTCGGCGTGTTCACCGCGCAGAACGCCTTCCTGTTCTACATCTTCTACGAACTGAGCCTGGTGCCCGTGTTCTTCCTGCTGCTCTACTGGGGCGGGGAGCACCGCCGCGCCATCACCGTGCGCTTCTTCATCTACACCCTGCTGGGCGGCCTGATGCTGCTGTTCGGGCTGGCCTACTGTGTGATGCGGACCACGCCCATCAGCGCCGACTTCGCCGTGCTGCACGCGCTGAACATCCCGGCGGACACGCAGGTGTGGTTGTTCTGGGCGCTCTTCCTGGCCTTCGCCATCAAGCTTCCCATCTTCCCCTTCCACAGCTGGCAGCCCGACACCTACACCATGGCCCCGCTGCAGGGCACCATGGTGCTGGGCGGCGTGATGCTGAAGATGGGCCTGTACGGCGTGCTCAAGTTCGTGTTCCCCATCGTGCCCATCGGCGTGGAGCACTGGCGCGACACCGTGATCTGGCTCAGCATCTTCGGCGCGCTCTACGCCGGCGTCATCGCCTTCCGCCAGCAGGACCTGAAGCGGCTGGTGGCCTACAGCTCGCTGAGCCACGTGGGCCTGCTGTGCGCCGGCCTGTTCGCGTGGAACGTGTACGGCGTGGGCGGCTCGCTCTACCAGGCCTTCGCGCACGCGGTGCTCGTGGTGAGCATGCTGTACATCGTGGGCGCGCTGAAGGAGCGCACCGGCACCAGCGAGCTCGGTGCCATGGGCGGGTTGAAGGGCAAGGCCCCCCGGCTCGCGGCCCTCTTTTTCCTGGTGATGATCAACGCCGTGGCGCTGCCGCTCACCCAAAGCTTCGTGGGCGAATGGCTCATGTTCAACGGCCTGTGGCAGCACGACGGCTGGATGGCCCTCGCTGCGGTGGCCACCATCATCCTGGGCGCGGTGTACATGCTGTACGCCTACCAGCGCGCCATGCTCGGTCCGGACCGGTGGAAGATGGAGATGGCCGACGCCGGGGGCAACGACCACCTCTACCTGGTGCCGCTGATCGCCATCACGCTGGTGCTCGGCGTGTACCCGGCCCCGATCCTCGACCTCGTGAACGGTCCCGTGCAACAGATGCTGTCCACCCTCACCGCCCTGAACTGAGATGAGCGCCCTGATCCTGACCTCCGTGCTGGGCGTGGTGCTGCTCTACCTCGGCCTGGCCGGCAACAAGAAGCTGCTGGCCCCGGTGGGCATATTGGGCCTGGTGGCCGCCGGCGTGCTCAGCTGGACCGGCTGGAACCCCGGCCTGCCCGAGTTCCCCACCATGATGCAGGTGGACCATGTGGGCACCCTGTTCAACTGCGCCATGATCGCGGTGACTGTGCTGCTCTTCCTGTTCGGCATCGACTACTACGAGCGGATGGAGGAGAACGTGGCCGAGCACTACGCGCTGATGGTGTTCTCCCTCACGGGCGGCCTCATCCTCACCAGCTACACCAACCTGCTGATGCTCTTCCTGGGCATCGAGATCCTGAGCATCCCGCTGTACATCCTGGCGGGCGGCAAGAAGCGCAGCTACCGCAGCAGCGAGGCCAGCTTCAAGTACTTCCTCCTGGGCTCCTTCGCCACGGCCTTCTTCCTCATGGGCATCGCGCTCATCTACGGGGTCAGCGCCTCGTTCGACCTGGGCACCATCGCGCAGAAGGTGCAGGCCGCCCCGGACAACGTGCTCTTCCTTCTCGGCTGCTTCTTCGTGGCCATCGCCCTCTCCTTCAAGGTGGGCGCAGTGCCCTTCCACTTCTGGAGCCCTGATGTGTACGAAGGTGCGCCCACGCTGGTCACCGCCTTCATGGCCACCGTGGTGAAGACCGCCGCCTTCGCAGGCTTCTACCGCTTCGTGCAGATGACCGGCCTGCCGCCCGCCCTGGGCAACACCCTGCTGGTGATGACGGTGCTGACCCTGCTGGTGGGCAACGTGGTGGCCATGCGCCAGAGCCAGTTCAAGCGCCTGATGGCGTACAGCAGCATCGCGCACACGGGCTTCCTGCTGATGGCCGTGCTGGCCAACAGCGCCATGACGTGGAGCACGCTCTTCTACTACACCTTCACCTACGCGCTGGCCACGGTGGGCCTCTTCATCGTGCTCACGCTGGCGAAGCGCGCGGCCAACGGCAACGAGGCCATCGTCATCTTCCGCGGGCTCTTCCGCGCGAACCCCTGGCTGGCGCTGGTGACCATGCTGCTGCTGCTGTCGCTGGCGGGCATCCCGCTCACGGCCGGCTTCGTGGCCAAGTACCAGGTCTTCATGCTGGCCATCGGCGCGGGCTTCATCAAGACGGCCGTGTTCGCCGTGGTGATGGCGCTGGTGGGCATCTACTACTACGTGCTGGTGATCCGCGAGGCCTTCACGCCTGCCGAGGAGACGCCGGCGCTGGTGGTGAGCCCGATCAACTGGCTGGTGGTGAGCGCCTGCGGCGTGGCCGTGGTGGCCTTCGCCCTGTGGCCGGTGCTGCTGGGCTGACCTTGGGCCATCCCCTTCACCGCCGCGCTATCTTTGGGTGAACGCTGGTGCCCATGGGAAAGCTCGCCGAAAAGAAAGTCGCTCTGGCCGCCCGGATCCTTCAATCGGATGACGAGGGCCTGCTCCGCTCGGTGGACGAACTGCTGAACGGTCGATCGTTCCGCCTCTCCCCGGAGGAACTGAAGGACCTGGAGCGCATGCGCAAGAGCTACCTGGCCGGCGATGGCAAGTCGAGCCCATGGCCGGAGGTGGAGAAACGTCTGCGCAAGAAACTGCGCGGATGAATTGGCGCCTGGAGGTCCATCAGGTCGCTGAAAGCGACATCGCCTCGGCCGCGAGCTGGTACGCCCAGCAACAACCTGGTCTGGAAACCCGGTTCATCGAAGAGGTGAAGGCCTGTTGCGCGTTCATCCTGACGAACCCCAATGGACCAGCGAAGGCAGGTGGGCACTACCGGCAGTTCCGGCTGGAGACCTTCCCGTTCCATGTGGTCTACTTCATCATCGATGATCTCGTCCTGGTCATGCGGGTCTACCACATGAGCCGCGACCATCGCCGCAAACTTCCGCGCGGGAAGCGGTCCCGCTGATCCGCGAGGCCTTCACGCCCACCGAGGAGACGCCGGTGCTGGTGGTGAGCCCGATCAACTGGCTGGTGGTGAGCGCCTGCGGCGTGGCCGCGGTGGCCTTCGCGCTGTGGCCGGTACTGCTGGGTTGATCGGTCCTCGACTTCGACCCGGCCTTGGCGGGTCCTTGACGGGCCGCTCCGCTCAATGCCCTAGTTCGCCCTCCCACTTGCTCACCACGCTGGTGGCGATGGCGTTGCCCACCACGTTGGTGGCGCTGCGGCCCATGTCGCAGAAGTGATCGATGGGCAGGATGAGGGCGATGCCTTCCACCGGCACGCCGAACATGCCGAGCGTGGCGGCCACCACCACGAGTGAAGCTCGCGGCACCCCGGCGATGCCCTTGCTGGTGAGCATGAGCGTGAGCAGCATGGTGAGCTGCGTGCCGAAGTCGAGGTGGATGCCGTAGACCTGCGCGATGAAGAGACTCGCGAACGTCATGTACATCATGCTGCCATCGAGGTTGAAGCTGTAGCCCAGGGGCAGCACGAAGCTCACCACCTTGTCCTTGCAGCCGAAGCGCTCCAGCTCCTCCATGAGCTTGGGCATCACGGCCTCGGAGCTGGTGGTGCTGAAGGCGATGGTGATGGGCTGGAGGATGCGTCGCATCAGCTCCTTCATGCGCTGGCCCAGGAAGAGGAAGCCCACGCCGAGCAGGATGGCCCACAGCACCGCCAGGCCGATGTAGAAATCACCGATGTACACCGCATAGGTGGAGAGCACGCCCAGGCCATGGATGGCGATGACCGCGGCCACCGCGCCGAACACGCCGAGCGGGGCGAAGTTCATGACGTAGGTGACCATCTTCAGGATCACGTGGCTCACGCTCTCCAGCAGGTACACCACCGGCTTGGCGTAGTCGCCGATGCTGGCGCAGGCCACCCCGAAGAAGATGCTGAACACGACGATCTGCAACACCTCGTTCACCGCCATGGCCTCGAAGATGCTCTTGGGGAACACATGCTCGATGAACTGCTTGAGCGTGAAGCCCTGGGTCTTGCCGATCACATCGCTGGCATCGCCGGCGGCGGTGAGCTTGAGACCCACGCCGGGCTCCAGCACGTTCACCAGCACCATGCCCAACAGCAGGCTGATGAGCGAAGCCGACATGAACCACAGCAGCGCCCGGCCGCCCACGCGCCCCACGGTCTTCATATCCCCCAGCTTCGCGATGCCCACCACCAGCGTGCTGAACACCAGCGGCGCGATGATCATCTTCACCAGGCGCAGGAAGATGTCGGTGAGGATCTTCAGGCTGTCCGCCACCTCCTTGCGGCCGGCCTCCTCCATGTTGAGGTTCATGCCGTAACCCACGGCGATGCCGAGCACCATGGCCACAAGGATGTAGACGGTGAGGCGGTTGTTCTTGGACAGCATGCCGTGAAAGTAGGAGGCCTGAAATGAACGCAGGGTCCCTTGCGGAGACCCTGCGTGAGGTCATGCGGACCGGAAGCCCGTGTCCCGTTAGTCGCAACTGCCCGGCGCCACGTCCTTCAGCTCCTTGGTCTGGAGCATCACGTCGGTGACCTGCTTGGTGATGCTGGTGCCGGCGTTGAGGGCCTTCACCTTCTCGAAGTAGCATTTGGCCTTGGGCAGGTCGCGGGCCTCCTTGCTGTAGAGGAAGTAAAGGCCCATGTAGTTGAGCGCCTCCTCCAAGTCGGCCTTGTACTTGTCCCTCTCCTCGGGCTTCATCTTCGCCAGCATCTGCTCGTACCAGGTCTTCGCGGCGAAGGTCTTGGCCTCCAGGCTGTCCATGCCGTTCTGGGTGCGCGCGCGGAACTTGTAGCCCTGGTAGGCGCTGGGGTTGCGCTCGATGTAGGTGGCCCAGGCGCTGTCGGCGGTCATCCAGCGCTTGCCCTTGAGTGCCGCATCGCCGAGGTAGTAGAAGTCATTGGTCTCGGGCTTGCCGCCGGCGATCTTCTCCTGCATGGCGGCGATGGCCTTGTCGAAGGCCTTGGCCTTGCTGAAGGCCTTGCTGGCCTCCACGAAGTTGTAGTCCTTGGTGCGGTCCAGGCGGGCGGCCTTGAGCATGTTCTCGGCCGCGAGGCTGTCCTGACCCTGGCCGGCTAGCGCCTTGCCGTAGTACTCCCAGTCGCCGGCGATCACCTTCTCGGGGCTCTGCGCGGCGAAGTAGGCCTCCAGGGTGGCCTGGGCACCGGCGCCATCCTTCAGTTCGACCTGGTCGTAGCCCTTGATCCGCTGCAGGGTCACGTTCTTCACGCCCTTGCCCTCGAGGTCCTTGATCTCGGCGAGCGACTCGTTGTACTTGCCTACGAGGAAGAGGAACTGGGCGTAGCGGACGCGGGCGCTGGTGTTGCCGGCGTTCAGCTCCAGGTACTTGTTCATGTCGGCCGTGGCCTTCTCGAAGTCACGGGCCATGAAGTAGGCTTCGGCGCGGCCGCTGTATGCCGGGGCGTAGGAGGCGTCGATGCCGATGGCCTTGGTGTACTCCTCGATGGCGGCGGCGTAGTTCTTGGCGCGGTAGTACATGAAGCCCTTCTTGCTCACGGGCTTGGCGCTGAGGGCGTCCAGCTGGGCGGCCTGCTTGTAGTTCTCCAGCGGGGCGGAACCATCGCGGGGGTTCGCCTCGAAGAGCACATTGCCCTTGAGGATGTAGGTCTCGGGGTCCTTGGGGTCGAGCTCCAGGGCCTTGGCGATCATCTCCTGGCTCTTCACCAGGTCCTTCTGGTTGCCCTCGGCGTAGGCCTGGGCGATCTCGCGGTAGGTGCGGGCCTGCAGGGGCTTGCCGAACTTGTTGGCCTTGTCGGTGGCGGTGGCCACGGCCTTGTCGAACTGCACCCTGGCCTCGGCGGCCTGGCCCTTGGTCCACAGCACCTTGCCCACGCCCACATGGTTGAGGGGATAGCGGGGGTTCACCGAGGCGCCCCGGTTGAAGCAGAAGGCGGCGCTGTCGCTGCGGTCGCTGGCGAAGTAGTTCTCACCGAGCAGGAACCAGGCCTCGGCGTTCTGCGGGTCGGCCGCGATCACGGCGTTGAAGATGGAGGCGGCCTTCTCGTACTGCTCACGGTCGGTGAGCTTCACGGCCTCGGGCAGGCCCTGTGCGGTGGCGGTGAGGGTGGCCAGGACGGCGGCACCCAGGATCACGGTCGTTCTCATCGGTTCTTACTGCTGTACGATCTCCACATCGCGGGCCGGCACCTGCTGCGGGGCCAGTCCCTGCTTGAGGATGATGCGCTGGCCCTTGTGGCCGGCGACAAAGGAAACAAAACCGGTGCCAAGGCCTGTTTTCGGCTCGGTGAGCACCGCGTAAAGCTTGCGTCTCAAGGGGTAGCGGCCGTCGGCAAGGGTGCCCTGGGTGGGTGGCAGGGCGTGCGCCAGGTCGTCCGTCGGACTCAGGGCCACCAGGTCCACCTGATCGCGCAGCGCCCGGATGGCGGGGTCGTCCAGGTCGCTGAGGCTGGCGAAGGGCACCAGGCCCAGGCTGTTGGGGTCGGCGGCCACGCGCTGCACCACGGCGGCCGCTCCCGGCTCGGTGGTGCCGTTCAGGGTCACGGCCTCCCCGGGGAAGAGGGAGTCGGCGAGGGTGCGCATGATGCCCGAGCCGTTGCCATCGAAGACCAGGGCCACCCGTTCCGTGGATACACCATCGATCGCCGACCAGGTGGGCCAGCTGTTGCCTGCGCGGAGCATGGCGCGGAGAGCGGGCAGGGCCATCGCCTTGAGCCCGCGCTGCTTGTTGGCCAGCACCATCACGGCGTCGGTGCCGATGGGGATGTTGCGGGCCACGCGCTGGCGGGCCTTCAGCCAGGCCTCCTGCTCCCCGCCGGGCAGCACGCTGCCGAAGGCGCAGCGCACGGTGTCGTCCATCATCGCCTTGAGCAGGTCGGCCGCGGGCATGTAACGGATGTCCACATCGGCCTTGGAGTAGAAGCCCTCGAACACCTGCTCCTGGCGTTCGAGCAAGGGGCGGAGGCCCTCGTCGGCGATGAGCACCACGCGCCCGCTGGTGGGCTTGTCGTCGGTGTAAGGGTCGGGCCCCTTGCCGGTACAGGCCCCGAGGAGGGCGATGGCGACGGCCGCAGCGGGAAGCGCTCTCATGCGTTCACCAGTTCTCGGTCGCCTGCCCGCGCCGTTTGCGGTACCACATCCACCCGCGCACCAGGCCGTAGCCCAGCAGCACCGCGCCGATGGCGGGGCGGTAGTGCGGGAGCGGCCCGGCGAGCACATCGGTGGTGAGGAAGAGCACGCCCATCACGGCGTAGAACACGGACATCGCGAGGGCGAACCACTGGAGCTTGGCCATGCGGACGGCTATTTCAGCCGAAAGCTAACAGGCAGCGTGAGGCGGCAGCGCACGGGGTTGCCGTTCATGCGGCCGGGGGTCCACCGGGGGAAGCGCCCCACCACGCGCACCGCCTCGGCCTTGCTCTGGTCGAAACGGCCCTTCACCGCCTTCACCAGGCTCACCGAGCCATCGGGCTCCACCACGAACTCCACGTACACCCTGTCCTCATCGCCGGCATCCACCATGCTCTCGGGGTAGCGCATGTGGCGCTGCAGCCAGGCGAACATGGCCGCATCGCCGCCGGGGAACACGGGCAGTTCCTGGATGTCGGACCGGTCGAAGATGGTGGTGGGCACGAAGGGGCCGCTGCCACCGCCGCCACCGGGAGGCCCCACCGGGCCGGGGTCGCCGCCGGGGTCACGACCGGCGAGGGTGTCCACCGCGGGGCCGGGGGGCGCGCTGGTGGTATCGCGTTCGTCGAAGCGCGCGGTGTCGAGCACGAGCACGGTGCTCACCGCCGGCGTGGGCGTGCCACCACCGGCGGGCGGGGTTGAAGGCGGGGTCTCCGGGGCCGGCGGCGGCGGGGTGAAGATCTGCGTGAGGTCCACATCGATGCCCCTGGGGATGGACGGGACCTCGATGGTGCCGCTTGCCGAGAGGGTGCGCAGCAGCGCGATGGAACCGCCGAGGAGGCCCAGGGCAGCGAACAGGGCGATCAGCACGCGTCGGTCGTACTCGCGGCGCAGCACGTAGGCCCCGTAGTCGCGGTGGCGCCCCTGGAACACGAGGTCGTTACGCTCGGGCCGGGTGACGTTGGCCCATTCGTGGTCGCCGGCGAGCAGCATGCACAGCAGGGTGAAGAGCAGGATGGATGCAGCGATGATCATGGCTTCTTCGGTATTGGTGATCGGCGTTATGGTCTTATCATCTGGAGGTCTTGGACCGCTCAAGCGCTCGTTCCTGTCGGCTGTGTCACGGTGAGCCCGGTGGACCGGTTCGGCAAGCTCACCGTGACATGAGCCGGGACCTGGCCACGCTCATCTGTCGGTACAACCGGGGGAGCCCGGAGTTCATTGCGCTTAGTGCCGGGCGATCGCAGCAACGGTGCGGTGCGGCGGGGGAGCGGTCAGGGTGCCGCGGCCAGGGCGGGCAGCCGCTGGCGCTCCCAGGGCAGCAGCTCCTCCGTCACCGTGTAGCGGTCGATGCCGCAGATGGCGAGCTCGTCGAGCACCGCGATCACGGCGCGGTAGCGGGTGCCGGGAGCGGTGCGCACGATGCAGATGGCATCGGTGTGGGCCTGGCGGTGCTGCAGCAGCACCTGGCGCAGTCGGGGAAGCGCGGTGGCTTCAGGAGCGGACGTGGTATCGCCCGGCGCTCCGGTGTACTGGAAGATGCCCTCGGGCGTGAGCAGCACGGTGATGGCCGCGTGGGCCTCGCCGGCACCGCCAGACGGTGGCAGCACCAGCTGCAAGGCCTGGGTGCGTAGCAGGGTGGTGGTGAGGATGAAGAAGGAGAGCAACAGGAAGGCAAGGTCCACCAGCGGGGTCATGTCCAGGCGGATGGAACGGGTGCTGGTGGCGGGCTGCAGGTCGGCCATGTGGAGGGGGGCTTTCCCATGCAACCGCGGTCCGGGGCTGATCCTTGCACCGGGCATGCACGATGTACGGCGCCGGTATACACCTCAGACCGGCGCGGAAAGCAGCAGGCCCGTCGGGTGGACGGGCCTGCGATGCGGATGCGGTGAGCGGGGCCTAGCGCAGGGTGAACTTCACCGGCAGCACGAAGCGCACCTTCACGGCCTTGCCGTTCATCTTGCCGGGGTTCCAGGCGGGCATGGCCTTCACCAGGCGCAGGGCCTCCTTGTCGAGGCCGTCGCTCACGCCCTTCTTCACCTTGGTCTCGGTGATGCGGCCGTCCTTCTCCACCACGAACTCCACGTACACCTTGCCCTGGATGCCGGCATCGGCCTCCA
>JBIJCH010000386.1:0-2784 GCA_044344815.1 Flavobacteriales bacterium
TCGCCACCATCTACAAACTGGATGCGGTCACCGGCCGTGAGATGTGGTCCAAGGCCCCGAACCCCGAGGCCGAGAAGATGAGCGCAGGAATGGGCAACCTGATGGCGTTGATGGACAAGAACGCCGCCAACATCAACCTGCCCAACGTGAGCGGGGTGTTCGTGACCACGCCGAACGCGCCGGGCACCTGCTTCCTGGGGATGCAGACCGAGCAGCGCAAGGAGACCACCGATGCGCAGGGCAAGAAGACCGTGACCTTGACCTACACGACCTTCGTGAACGCCTTCAACATGGACGATGGCGCCTACGCGTGGAGCACGCCGCTGACTATGCAGCAGAAACTGGGCACCATCGTGCCCCTGAAGGCCGGCCTGCTGGTGGGCGCGGGCGACAACCGCAGCGTGGACCTCTTGGACTACGGCACCGGAGCTGGCAAGTGGGGCAAGAACGGCAAGGGCATCAGCGTGAAGGGCATCCTCGCCGGTGCGGTGGAGCTGGGCGACCGCACGCTGCTCACCAGCGGCGGTGAGGACGGGGTGATCACCCTGGTGGACGCCGCCGGCGTGGAGGTGTGGAAGAAGCCCGCCAAGCTCAGCGGCGTGGTGCGCCGTGTGACGACCATGGGCGGCGATGTGCTGGTGGCCACCGCCGAGGAGGTGGACGTGATCGACCTGACCACCGGCCTCTCACGCCTGGAGAAGCCCCTGCAGGGCGGCGCGGGCCTGGTGGCCACCGGCGGCGGAAGCACCTACGTGTTCAATACCAAGGACGGCCTGCTCTACGCCGTGGCCTCCAGCGGCGGGTCCGCGAAGGCCGTGGGCGGTGCTCCGGTGCAGTTCGAGGGCAAGGAGAAGCCCACGCGCATGGAGATCACCGAGGCGGGACTCGTGCTCTCCAGCGACCAGAACCTGGCCCTGCTGGGCACCGATGGCAGCGTGAAATACCGCAAGTACTTCCCGGCGCCGCGCGAGAGCGGCCTGGTACGTGCCCTGAAGTACGCCAGCGCGGTGCGCGCCGCCTATTACACCGCAGCGTTCGGTTACACGAGCACCGCCTTCGGTGCCGCCGCGCAGAACATCCAGGTCACCGATGCCAACAGCGCCAACTCAAAGGCGTTGGCGACCGAGATGAGCACGGGGTTCAACGACCTGGCACAGCAGGCCGGTGATGCCACGAAGCGGTTCTGGCAGGAGGCCGGTGCGCGCTTCAAGGCCAGCGCCGCCACCAACGATATCCACTTCCTGATGACCGAGGCGGGCAAGGGCACTTATGCGTTGAAGGCCCTGCACAAGCACGATGGGGGCGAGGCGGCCACCATCCCCCTGGGCAGCGACAAGAGCCCGCGTTACGAGGTGGACGGCATCACCAACGCGGTGTACCTGGTGGAGGGCGGAGCGGTGAGCTGCTACCGCCCGTAAGGAGCGTAAGGGGAGCTATGCCTTCGCCTGCCCGCGCCCGAGCATGAAGCCCACCACCCCGCCGATGGCGGCCATCCATACGGTGTTGGCCAGCACGTCCACCGCCACGGCCAACGGACCGTCGTACAGGTTCATCATGGCCATCAGCGAGAGGTCCATCGCCAGGTAGAAGAGCAGCCCGATGATGGCGCCATTGAGCAGCCCGGACTTCAGGTCGTGCACGCCCATGCGCCCGAAAGCCCAGGTGAGCAGCACGGCGATGAGCAGGTTGCTCAGGAAGATCAGGCCCAGGTCCATCCCGCCTTCGCCCTTCATGAGGCCGGGGTAGGGGAGCATGTGCGCGCTCATGAAGTCCATGAGCAGCATGCCGAAGACGACCCAGCCGAGCAGGAAGGCGGCAACGGCGCCGACCAGGGCGGCCAGGAGCGTGCGCGTGTTCATTGTCCGGTGGTTTTGGTGAAGACCGAAGGTAATGAGGGTTCCCGGGCGAACGACCTTTGCACCATGGCCCTCACCAAGCGCACCTACCCTGTGACGGGCATGACCTGCGCCAGCTGTGTGCTGAGCGTGGAGAAGGCTTTGAGGGCCGCGCCGGGGGTGGAGGACGTGAGCGTGAACCTCGCCACCAACACGGCCCAGGTGAGCTGGCGTGATGATGCGGTGAACGATGCGCGGATCAAGGACGCCTTGCAGCGCGCAGGCTATGGGCTGATCGTGGCGGAGGAGGAGCACGCCCGCGAGGAGGCGGAGCGCGCGATGGATGCCTACCGCCACCAGCTGAAGCGCAGGCTCCTGGTGTCGCTCGCGCTGAGCATCCCCCTGGTGATCGCGGGCATGGCCTTCATGCACGCCGCGTGGAGCCCCTGGGTGCAGTTGCTGCTGGCCTCGCCCGTGGTGCTTTGGTCCGGGCGTCCCTTCTTCGTGAGCGCATGGCAGCAGGCCCGCGGCCGCGGCGCCAACATGGACACGCTCGTGGCGCTCAGCACTGGCGTATCGTACCTCTTCAGCGTCTTCAACACGGTGTGGCCACGGTTCTGGACCGATCGCGGCGTGATGCCGCACGTGTACTTCGAGGCCGCCGCCGTGGTCATCACCTACATCCTGCTCGGCAAGTACCTTGAGGAGCGCGCCAAGGCCGGCACCGGCAGCGCCATCAGGAAGCTGATGGGACTCCGACCGAACGCCGTGCTGCGCGAGGCCCCCGATGGCGGCACGCGCGAGGTGCCCATCGCCGATGTGAACGTGGCCGACATCCTGGTGGTGCGTCCCGGTGAGCGCATCGCAGTGGACGGCCAGGTGATCGGTGGCGAGAGCTATGTGGACGAGAGCATGCTGAGCGGCGAGCCCGTACCCGTGGCCAAGCAGG
>JBIJCH010000336.1:0-3146 GCA_044344815.1 Flavobacteriales bacterium
CCTGCAGCCTTGATGGCCTGTACGGTGCGGTGCAGGTGCGGGCTCGCTTCAAGGTGCACGCTCAGGAGGTCTGCGCCCGCGTCGCGGAATGCCGTGATGTACTGTTCGGGCCGTACGATCATCAGGTGCACGTCGAACGGTTTCCGGGCGTGCCTGCGCAGTGCCTTGATCACCGGCATGCCGAAGGTGATGTTGGGTACGAACACACCGTCCATCACGTCCAGGTGGTGCCAGGCGGCCTCGCTGGTCTCGATCAGCTCCACGGCCTGTTGCAGGTGGGCGAAGTCGGCGGAAAGGAGGGAAGGGGCGAGCAGGTGGGCCATGGCGCCACGAAGGTACACCACCCCCGGAATGAGCATCGGCCGACCGTGCTGCGTATGAGGTACGCACAACGATCGGCCGATGCGGTGTTGGGAGCGTTATCCGAGGTAGGCGCGCAGGACACCGTTACGGCTGGTATGTTTCATCCTGCGGATGGCCTTTTCCTTGATCTGTCGCACCCGTTCGCGCGTCAGGTCGAACTTCTGGCCGATCTCCTCCAGGGTGTGGGGCTGGCTGCCGCCCAGGCCGAAGTAGAGCCGGATCACGTCGGCCTCGCGGGCGCTCAGGGCGTCCAGGCTGCGCTCGATCTCGGTGCGCAGGCTGTCGGTCATCAGGCTCTCCTCGGGGTCGGGGAGGTCGGTGTTCTTCATCACGTCGAGCATGGTGCCGCTGTCGCCGTCGTCGCGCAGGGGCGCGTCCATGCTCACGTGCTTGCCGCTGTTGTTCAGGCTGGTCTTCACCTCCTCGAGGGTCATCTCCAGCAGCTCGGCCAGCTCGTGGGCGGTGGGCGGGCGCTCGTGCTCCTGCTCCAGCTTGGCGAAGGCCTTGTTGATGCGGTTGATGGAGCCGATCTTGTTCAGGGGCAGGCGCACGATGCGGGCCTGTTCGGCCAGGCTCTGCAGGATCTGCTGGCGGATCCACCACACGGCGTAGCTGATGAACTTGAAGCCGCGCGTCTCGTCGAAGCGCTTGGCGGCCTTGATCAGGCCCAGGTTGCCCTCGCTGATCAGGTCGGGCAGGGTGAGGCCCTGACCCTGGTACTGCTTCGCCACGGACACCACGAAGCGCAGGTTCGCCTTGCACAACGCCTCCAGTGCGTCGTTGTCGCCCCCCCGTATGCGCCGGGCCAGTTCCACCTCCTCCTGGGCGGTGATCAACTTCACCTTACCGATCTCGGTCAGGTACTTGTCAAGCGACGGGGTGTCGCGGTTGGTGACCTGCTTGGAGATCTTCAACTGCCTCATACGTGCCATGTGCGGGAGCGGGGATTTTTTTTGCGAAGAGCATCCCGTTCAACGGCGGGGTGGGGCGGGTGGTTACGTGACCAGCGGAAAAGGCGCCGTTGGCCCGGGGAACGGCCGGGAACGACGAAGGCCGCCCTGGGGGCGGCCTTCGCTGGTATCGGTATCAGGCTCAGTTCTGGCTCGGTGCATCGCCGTGGTCGCGCGGACCATCGTGGTCGCGGCGGGGGCGGTCACCGTGGTCGCGGCGCGGGCGGTCGTCACGGTCGCGGCGCGGGCGGTCACCGCGGTCGCGGCGCTCACGGCGCTCACCTTCCATGGCGGGCTCGCGGTCCACCCAGCCCTCGGGCTTGGGCAGCAGCACGCGGCGGCTCAGCTTCAACTTCCCGGTGCGCGGGTCCTTGCCCACCACCTGGAACTCGATCACCTCGCCCTCCTTCAGCACGTCCTCCACGCGCTCGATGCGCTTCCAGTCCAGCTCGCTCACGTGCAGCAGGCCGTCGGTGCCGGGGAAGATCTCCACGAAGGCGCCGTAGGGCATGATGGTCTTCACCTTGCCGCGGTAGTTCACGCCCACCTCGGCCTGCGGGGGGAAGGCGATGGCCTTCACACGGGCCACGGCGGCCTCGATGCTCGCCTTGTTCTCGCTCGCGATCTCCACCACGCCACGACCTTCCACCTCGTCGATGCTGATCTGCGCGCCGGTCTCGGCCTGGATCTCCTGGATCACGCGGCCGCCCGGACCGATGATGGGTCCGATGCTCTCCTTCGGCACCTCGAAGGTGACGATGCGCGGGGCGTGCGGCTTGTAGTCCTCACGGGGCTTGTCGATGGTCTTGAGCATCTCGCCCAGGATGTGCAGGCGGCCCTGGCGCGCCTGTTCGAGCGCCTGGGCGAGCACCTCGTAGGGGAGGCCGTCGACCTTCATGTCCATCTGCGTGGCGGTGATGCCCTTGGCGGTGCCGCAGATCTTGAAGTCCATGTCGCCCAGGAAGTCCTCGTCGCCGAGGATGTCGCTGAGGATCGCGTGGCGCTGGCCGTCGCTGATCATGCCCATGGCGATGCCGCTCACGGGGGCCTTGATCCTCACGCCGGCGTCCATCAGGGCCAGGGTGCCGCTGCACACGGTGGCCATGGAGCTGGAGCCGTTGCTCTCCAGGATGTCGCAGTTCAGGCGGATGGTGTAGGGGTTCTCCGGCGCACCGGGGATCATCGGCTTCAGGGCGCGGAGCGCCAGGTTGCCGTGGCCCACCTCACGGCGTCCGGGGCCGCGGATCGGCTTCACCTCGCCCGTGCTGAAGCTCGGGAAGTTGTAGTGCAGCATGAAGTTCTCGCTGCCCTTGCGCGTGGCCAGGTCGATGGTCTGCTCGTCGAGCGAGCTGCCGAGCGTGACGGTGTTGATGGCCTGCGTCTCACCGCGGGTGAAGATGGCGCTGCCGTGGGTGCCGGGCAGCACGTCGATCTCGCTCCAGATGGGGCGGATGTCGGTGGTCTTGCGGCCGTCGAGGCGCACGCCCTTGTCGAGCACCACGTTGCGCACGGCCTTCTTCTGCACCTTCTTGAAGTAGCGGGCGAGCATCGGCTTGTCCGCCTTCTCCTCGTCGGTGAGGGTGGCGAGGCACTCCTCCTTCACCTTGCCGAAGTTCTCGGAGCGCACCTCCTTGCTGCTCGGGGTCAGCGCCAGGTCGTAGTAGCGCTGGTAGCAGAAGTCGAAGATCTTCTTCTCCACCTCGGCACTGTTCTTCTCGTGGTCGTAGGTGCGCTTCACCTGGCTCTTGGCCACGGCGGCTCCCAGCTCGTTCAGGACCTTGCAGTGCACCTTGATGGCATCGTGCGCCACCTTGATGGCCTCGATCATGTCGG